>JAQIBQ010000030.1 GCA_027859005.1 Prolixibacteraceae bacterium
CACTATGTGTTTTAAAAACCTTAGAATGGAACGAAGGTCATGCTACAATAAGAGGAAATGTTAGGCTAATTAATTACAAAAATGAATCGACACCATATAATTTAATAGTAAAAGACACGACCAACGCTCAAGCTGAAGATGTATACATTAACTATAACAATTCGGAATTTTACACTGATAAGATAGAAACACAACCTGATGTCACTATTGTATTTCAAAATTTATTGAAAGGAGACTATACAATATTCATATATAGCGAAAACGTTAAAAACGACAGTACATACGATGTTGTAAAATCAGTTAAGGTTGAAATAACCGATATAGAACAAGAAAAAAAACTTGAAGAAATAATTATCGAAAAAATATAACTATGAAAACAATAAACCTACTACTATTTGTTTGTCTATTAAGCTTAACATCTTTTGCACAGAAAAAAAGCGAAATCGTTCAATATGGGGTTCAAATTCAGCGTCAATATGAGCAAGATCTTAAAGACGGCGACAAAGAACACATTCTTGTTAAAGAAGAATACTACGATTACAAAGGTGACTTAGTAGAGCTTAAGGAGTTTAAAGAAGGAAATATTGATAAATGGGTTAAATACACCTACGATAGAGAAACTAACTTAATTGAAGAAATTGAATTGAATCAGAAGGGCGACCAAAAGGAACGTACCGTTTACAAATTTGAAAAAGGGTTAAAAACGGAAAAACTAAGCTACGACGATAAAGATCGATTAACAAAAAGCAAGAAATATGAGTATGTCTACAGATAAAAACATACTCGAATTAATAAGTCAGTTTGACCCGATTACCTTGGATCAGATGGACAAGGTCAAGTTAATGAGAAGAACCGACACAAAGTTTGTTTTTAACATTGACAAATTACCCTTGCTCCTAGAAAAAGCGCTCGATAATTATTTCATGGTTGAAATAGAAAATGAGCGAGAACAAAAATACGAAACCACTTATTTTGATACCGACGATTACATGATGTATCGCTTACATCACAATGGAAAACTAAATCGATTTAAAATTAGAATAAGAAAATACGTTTATTCAAAACAACAATTTTTAGAAGTAAAACGTAAAAACAATAGAGGCGAAACAATTAAGAACAGAATTAAACACGGCGACAAAGTAACAAAGATAGAGGAAGAAAAATCACACGATTTCTTGGACAACTTTACGCCCTACAATTCAAATGGCTTGGTTCCCAAACTGGGCAACAAATTTATTCGACTAACTTTGGTTAATAAGGATTTTTCTGAAAGAATAACCCTCGATTACCAGTTAAATTTCTATGATTTGAAATATAACCTAGAAGCAGAAAGCGGAAACGTTTGTATTGCTGAAATCAAAAAAGGACGAGATAATAAAAACTCACCTTTTATTAAATATTTGAATGAACTTCACATATACTCTATGGGGTTCAGTAAATATTGCATGGGTATAGCCTTGCTTAACCCTGAAGTTAAAAGCAACCTATTCAAACCCAGAATGCGTAAAATTGAAAACATATAATAAAATTTAATCCTTAAAGAATGGAATTATTTGGAATTGAACTAATAGATTATGATGATTTTTGGGAATTGGTTTTCCGATTTCTTTTAAACTTTGTTGTAGTCTTTGTAGCTGTCAGAGTTTTATATTACAAAGTAAGAAAACGTAAAGATTATATGTTTACTTATTTTTTGATCTCAACCGTTATTTTCTTATTGATCTTCCTGTTGGAGAATGTGAAGTTGGAATTGGGTTTTGCACTTGGTTTATTTGCGATTTTCGGAATCATCAGATACCGTACCAGGCAAATTCCAATCAAAGAGATGACCTACCTATTTTTGGTTATCGGAATCTCGGTGATTAACGCCCTGGCCAACAAGAAAGTAAGTTATGCCGAGTTGGTTTTAACCAATGGGTTGTTGCTTTCAGTAACCTACGGACTGGAGCGAATGATGACACTCAAACACGAAACAAGGAAAACAATCAATTACGAAAAAATTGAATTGATAAAACCCGAAAACAGGCTTGAATTAAAAAATGACATTGAAGACCGTACAGGCATTAAAATTAATCGTTTGGAAGTAGGAAAAATAGATTTTGTTAGAGATATAGCACGAATTGACATCTACTATTTTGAATATGAAAATCTGGCCAACGATGATGAAGGAGTTATTTCTGACGATGATGATGATTAATCGAAAATGCATTATCCTATTTTTAATACTTGTTTGGGCAGTAGCAATTTTAAAAGATGCTAGTGCCCAAACGAGTGATGTAAGACTGAGAGTTTCAGGAAAAGTACAGAAAGAAATATCGAAAAAAATTGAAACAAGTTTAGAGTATGAACATCGTTTCGATCAAAACCTAAGCACATTCGATAAGGCATTTCTAGAACCATCTGTGACTTACTCAATAACAAAGCCCCTACGCGTCGGGGTGATCTATCGTATAATATTAGATCAAAACAGAACGCGCAAACAACAAGTAGAACAAAGAGTTGCAGCGTATTTACGCTACCGTTTAAAACTAGATGATTTTGAAATTAAATTCAAAACAGCTTTGCAATATGGCTTCGACGATATTACCAACACAACTTTTAGTTACAATCAGAAACTTGTAAACCGAAATGCAATTGAAATTGAATACAATTGGTTTGGTTCAAAATTCACACCTTTTGCTTCGGCCGAAATATTCTACCACATCAATCATCCCAATGGTGGTATATTAAACCAATGGAAAATAAAAGCCGGTTCGAGTTACAAACTATCGAGCAAAGCTAAAATTCAAATCTACTACCTTTTCGAGAACGAATTTAATGTAGCCTACCCAATCGACGCTCATGTATTTGGAGCAGGTTATTCCCATCAATTTTAGTTAATTTTTTTTCACACATCCCTCTCCTTTATAAAATATTTGTTAAAAAATCAATTTTCGTGCAACCATTGTATGTGTTTGGCTGTCTATAAAGTAGCCATGTTAAATTTTTAAACACCAATAGTCATGAAAACACGAAACTTAATTATAGTATTATTCTTAATACTTTTCAAAACAGGATTTGCTTTTCAGCCTGTTTCTATCAGTGGAATTATAACCGATGCCAATAATGGTAAAGCAATTGATGATATTAACATTGTAGTTGAAGAAAAAGAAACGGGTACAATTTCAACTTATACTGGTTCGTATTTATTATACCTCGAAAAAGGAACTTATGCAATTTCCTTTACAGGAAAGGGCTACCAGGAAAAAGAAATTACAGTTGATTTAAGCAACAATAAAGAATTGATGGTTGAACTCACACCAAAAAGAAGCAAGAACAAAAACGAAATAAAGAAAGTAAAGAAGAAAATTCGTACATCCGAAACTCTAGCTTCAAAATAAGCATTCATAACATACACATTCAAAAATTTGCCCAACTTAGAAATAGGTTGGGCTTTTTTATTAACGATTTATTGAAGGTCGCACTTTGAGTGAAATCTTGAATTGATTCGACAATTCATCCTACAAAACCAACACTTCGGTTACATTAATTTAAATTATGAGTTTCAAGTAAACACCTTTGATTAATTGTTTAAATATAAAAGTCATGAAAAAATCGATCTTAGTTGTTTTACTATTCATCAACTTACTATCTGCTGCACAACTGACCATAAAAGGAAAAGTAAGCAACAAAAAACATATCCCTATTCCAGGTGTTAACGTGTTTATTGAAGGCTCATACGATGGAAGTAGTTCTGATTCAAACGGTGAGTTCAATTTTTCAACTCAATCAAATGAAAACATTACACTTGTTGCCAGTTTTATAGGCTACGATACCTGGAAGAGAACAATAACAAAATCTGATTCATTAGTAATACAAATCATCTTAACTGAAAGTGTAAATTCACTCGATGCTGTAAGCATTACAGCTGGAACATTTGCCGCATCGGATAAAAAACGAGCATCAATTCTACAGCCCCTCGACATTTATACCACAGCAAGTGCCAACGGCGATGTAATGGCAGCAATGCGAACCATGCCCGGTACGCAAGCATCGGCCGACGATGGTCGTTTATTGGTTCGAGGTGGTGATGTTTATGAATCGAAAACCTTTATTGATGGACTACTCACAGCAAAACCTTACAACTCAAAAACCCCTGACATTGCTACTCGTGGTAGGTTTAGTCCATCGTTGTTCAGTGGTGTTCAATTTAGTTCCGGTGGTTATTCTGCCAAATTCGGACAAGCCCTGTCGTCGGTACTTGAGTTAAACTCAACCGAACCTGCCAGTTCCGATAATTTTGGCTTTTCATTGATGAGTATTGGAGGAGAAGGAAGCTATACAAAAGCATTCAAAAAAGGTTCTGCAACTGCTTCTGCAGGATATACAAACATGGGAATCTATCAATCCTTAATGAATTCAGCATTAAACTGGACAAAGCCAGTAGAATCGGTAAACTTAAGTGCGAATGTAAAATACAAACCCAATACAAGCGGCACGCTCAAAGCTTTTGTAAATTACGATTACAGTGAACTTGCCTACGAAACATTAGACGAAGGCATTACTCCTTTCAGGGTAATGAATAAGAATAACAACATCTATTCAAACATCAATTACAAAGACTGCCTTTCGGAAAATACTTGTTACAAAATTGGCGTAGCCAGTACCTACGATAAAAATGAAATAGAGCTAAACAACAACTCAAATACAACAATAGAAAACAGCATTGAAAGCAAAATAACTATTACACATTTCTTCTCCGAAAAAGTAAAATTTGATGTTGGATTAGGCGACAATTATTTGGATTACAATCAACAAATTTCACAAACAGACGGAACTCCAATTTTCGATTCACAACTGAGCGATCATATTGCAAGTGCTTTTCTGGAAACTGAAATAAAATTCAATAAATACCTTGCAATTCGGCCAGGTCTGCGTTCAGAATACAGTACAATTCTATCGAAATGGAATATCGCACCTCGTTTTGCATTGGCTGTAAAAACAGGGAAAAACAGTCAATTTTCTGCGGCCTGGGGACGTTACTATCAAAATCCTCAATCCGATTACCTGAAGTTCAACAAAAGCCTCAATTTCGAGAATGCAAGCCACTACATTGCAAGTTATCAATGGGGTGTTGCCTCAAAGAGATTGCTGCGAACCGAATTGTATCACAAAAAATACAATCAATTAATTACATGGGAAGGTAACAATACCTATTATCCAAAGAATATTTCGAATGAAGGAAAAGGCTATGCATCAGGTATCGATATTTTCTGGAAAGATAAAAAGAGCATTAAGCACTTTGAATATTGGTTAACCTATTCCTACATCGACACCAAAAGGAAGTATCAAAATTTTAAAGAAATGGCAAAGCCTAACTATGTTGCCGATCACACATTCTCTTTGGTTACAAAATACTGGGCAAATAGCATTTCTACTCAGTTTGGCACATCGCTAACAATTGCCTCTCCACGCACATTTATCAATCCAAATTCAACAGAAGCAATACCCATAAAAACGAATACTTACAGCAACCTCAGTGTTAACATGAGTCATGTGTTCTATTTAGGCGATCGGTATTCGGTTTTCTATGTTTCACTTTCGAATGTACTTGGAAACACTTCTACTATTAGCTATCGTCTGAATTCAATTGCCGATACGAATGGGAATTATGCCTTAACGCCCATAAAACGAGATTTAAACCGATTTCTTTTTGTGGGTCTATTCTTAAGTTTTTAAAAAGTTACCATTCATCTCCTTTATTCAACAACTCAGTCACAAAAAATTGAACAAGTCGACACAAACAAACAACTTTGATTCATAATTTAAAACTTAAAATTCATGAAAAACTTAATTATTCTTATCAGTATTTTAATCGCCTCAACACTTATTTCCAAAGCAGGCAATTACGAAGAAACCTTGGGAATGAATATTTCTAAAATGTACCAAACGCAAGATGCGAATGAACTCATAGCAATTTCAAACACTTTTGAAAGAATTGGTGAAAAAGAACAAACGAAGTGGTTACCATTCTATTATTCAGCCTACAGCAACATCAGCATTCTGTTTTACACAAGAGAAATTCCTGTTCGTGAAAAAATTGCTTATTTAAACCAAGCTCAAGAGAAACTAAACAAAGCCAAAAAAATTACCAATCAAGAATCAGAACTTTATGTATTACAAGCACTCATTTACCAAATGAGCATCACTGATCCAAGTTTAGGTCAGAAATATTCAAGTTTAGCCTACGAAGCGCTTGCAAAAGCAGAACTATTAAATAGAAACAATCCACGTTGTTATTATTTGAAAGCCTTGAATATTTATAACACTCCTGTTGAATATGGAGGCGGTAAAAGTGTTGCCAAACCTTTATTTGAAAAAGCTTCAGCTTTGTTCGAATCTAATACAGGAGAAGATCCATTGCATCCAAATTGGGGAAAACAACACAACTCAATGTTATTAGAGCAGTGCAATTAAATAATAGTAGGTACAAATCAGTAAAGATTCCATATTTTTGACAAACCCAGCACACTAAAATTTATTAGTCCAGAATAACATGAACAAAATCCATCAAAAAATAAGAATTAAATCGGTTATCGTTGCTGCAATAATATCGATATTAATTGGCATTGTGTTTTTGCTTTTAGGCTCACACTCTTTAAACC
>JAQIBQ010000064.1 GCA_027859005.1 Prolixibacteraceae bacterium
CTTGCAACTTTTGTTGCGAGTAGATGATCGTGCGATAGGGCAAGTTGCGTTAGTGCTTGTTTGTTTTGCTCTTGTGGTTCATCTAGTAAGGTTGCTGTTATTTCCATAAAGTCGAGTAATGAATTCTCGAGGTATTTAACTTTTGCAATAGCTAGGTTTGCGTTATTAATTAAATGACCAATGTTACCTTCGTTTTCTTCAGATAGATTTTGTAGTGAAGAAAGTGCCAGTAAAATATCTTTACGTGCTTCTTCGAGGTTCGATTGCAACTTTTGAATTGCAAGTAGTTTATCGGCTTCCTTTTCAGTGAAAACAGGAAAAGCTTCTATTGCAATTAATGCTTTATCAATTTCGTTGAAAAGTTTTGCGCTTGATGCGTAATGAAAAGACAAATAACGAAGGTAACTTTTCAATATTAATTCGTTCGATTGCAATTCCGAACGAAGTTTAATATCACTCTCGTTAATTTTTACATTTCTGTAATTATTGATACGTCCAATTGTTCCCGATAATTCAGCGTTTTGAGGATTAGGAAAGTCAACTGAGACTCCAACAAGAAATCCGATGATTAATCCGATTACAATTGCTAATGCAATAAAAAGGTTGGTTGATTTTTTCATTATAAATGATTTTTTAAGTTCTTGTCTATTTCAAAAATCTTCGTTTATTATTTGCCTCTCGGTATTATTTCATCATTTAAGGAGATGTTAATATGGTAAACCCACCCAGTTGACCTATTTCACTGCCCATGACGCTTGTCCTTAGTTTTTCAATGTCTATTGTCGATCCTAAACTACCGTTACTCATAAATTTTAATTGTTCGGCATTCCCAATAGAAATCGCCTTCAGAATTTCCTCGCTATTAATTTTAACTATTTCTAGCATTTCGTTGGACATAACATACTTAAGGCTTACTTGGTCTATGCTAACAATATCATTTAATTTTTCTTGACTGAGACGAAATGATAGTTCTTCCGACAAAGCAAAGAGTTCTTTTTTGTCGAGGTATTTCATTTTTGGCTTGTTGTTGCAAGCAATTGCTTTGGTGGCTTGCAGTAAAAGCAGGTGGTTGTAAGCTTTGCTCAATAGTACAATTTTGCTGCCTGATTTTCCGGTAAGGTAATTTCCCGCTTCATCAATAAAATTAACAATCGTTTCATCGTTGTAATTCATTTGAGCAATGGCAATGTTGGCATTGTTTAGTATTTCACCAAAATCGGAAGGATCAACTTTATCGGCACTTTGCAATACGTTTAACGCCAATAACAATTCCTTGCGCGATTGCCCGATGCTTTGCTGGTAGCGTTTTAAATTGTTTATTATTGCTTGATTTATGTTTTTAAAATCGGACAGGTTTTCGGAGGCTTTAACAGCCACTTCGAGTGCAGCAGTTAATTCAGCGGCTGCTCCATAATGAAAGGAATAATAATTCGCATAAGCTTCTTGGCGCTCTATATCGTTTAGCAAATCATCCCTTAATTGAATGTCCTCATCGCTTAGGCTTACATTACTGTAATTATTGATACGTCCAATTGTTCCCGACAATTCAGCGCTTTGAGGATCAGGAAAGTCAACTGAGATTCCAACAAGAAATCCGATAATTAATCCGATTACAATTGCTAGTGCAATAAAAAGATTGGTCGATTTTTTCATTGTGTATGGTTTTTTAAGTTGTTATCTGTATCAATTATTGGTTTTGCTTAAATAGTTGGTATAATCTAGTGAAAAAAATTGGTACCTAATATTTTATTCCAGCTCTACCTGCTTCAAAAGCTTTTTCTTTCCTGAAAACTTGATGCTTACGTTTTTTTTGTTTTTTGCATTGATTTGAAAACTGGTAGTGCCTTGTATTGAATATTTCAACGGCATTTCAGATTCGATATTGAAAAATGTGTCGTCAGTTTTGCTTAGGAGAATTACAGCTTCGCTTAAAATGACATTGAATTGATCTACTATTGTACAAGTGATGGTATCGGTAGTTTGAATAGAGAAAATAAACAATGAATAATTCTCATTCTCTAACTCCCTTAGTTTTATTTTGGTATTCTTGTCGGAATAAATTGAGTTTTCAGTCTCTGGTATTTTCCCAATTGTACCTGAAAGTAAAACATTATTTTCAATTGAATTACTATTTGTAAAGTTGTAGGTTAGCAAACTGCCTACTACTAATCCAATTAAAAGTATGGCTGCATAAGTCATCAGTTTGTTGCGGACAAATGAAAGCTTAATTGTTGGTTTTAAATGAGTGCTTGAATTCGCTTGTTTGTTTTTAATGCTTTGCATAATTCCTTTCGAGAAATCTATTGCAGCGACCTTATCGGCATCTGAATTAAGAATAGAAGAAAGTTTGAAAAGTTTGTGATAGTAGTTAAGCGCATCGTTGGATTGCTTTATTAATTGTGAGAATTCAATTTCTTCTTGAGGGTTTAATTCTCCATCAATTTTATTTTGAATCAATATTTTGTCTTTCTTTTTCACTGGGATATATTTATGTTAAAAAAATATTTTCTAAACACATTTGCTCACTATTAACAGACATTTGCTTTCTATGGCCGTGTAACTCGATGGTGTTTATTAGCCGATTTGATATTCAGTTTATTATTTTTTGCGATGTCAATAATATGCTCATTTCATTCATCTGAAATTTCAAGTTGTTCAGTTCAATAAAACTTAATTCCCTATTGAATTGCTGTAAAAAAATTCAAATCTTGTAGTTTATTTTTTAGCTTTTTACGTGCATCGAATAAGCGAGAGCGAACTTTTTTTGTGTCGATTTCAAGTGTTTCTGATATTTCTTCGTACGAAAGTTTTGCATAATATTTTAACAGAATAACTGTTTTATAGCGCTCAGGTAATTCATTTATTTGTTCATACAAAAGCTGATCTCTTTTTTCTTGATCAATTGTATTCTCACTTTTGCTTGTATAGGCATTGGGTAATTCATCTAACGATGAAAATTGTTTTTTGCTTTTCACAAACATAAGTGCGTGATTAATTGCAATTCGGTATATCCAACTAAAAAATTTGTATTGCACTTTGTATTGGTTTAACGATTCAAATGTTTTTACAAATACATCTTGTGTTACTTCACGAGCATCATCGTAATTGTTCACAATTCTTTGAACTACTTTGAATACAGGGTTTTGGTATTTTTCAACCAATACCTTGAATTGGTTCACATCTCCTGCAAGTATCTTTTCAATAAAAAATTTGTCCTCGTCCATCGAATCAAATTTGTTTAACAAATGATGGTTTTAGGATCGATTCTACCTTAAGTATGATCCTATTCATAAAAGTTGGTATATGTTGTAGTATTTTTATGATGAGTGTTTTTCGGTTAAAGTATTTAGCTTCCATAAATCGCGGTAATTCATTCGAATTAATGGTGATAGTGCCAATTTTCCAGTTTTTCCAATATTCTTTTCAAGTTGTTTTAGTTCAGTAAGTTTCGATTTTAAGTTCGGTTCAATTATTGGCGCAAAATCATTCTCAATCAACATAATATTGCGTTTGGCGATTACTGATAGTTCCATGAATATTTCGATAAAACAATACATATCAACAATTATTTCTTTTGAAAAATGTTCTTTAAGTAAAATTAAATAATGACCAGTTTTTGTGTTTCTGAGTTCTCCTTTTCGCATCATACCCAGTAGTTCAATTTCATTAAAAAACTCAATTTCGAGCCAATTTTGTAATTGTTTTTCGTTCAGTTTAAAAATTAGTATAAGTAAGCTTGGAATACAGATTGAAATAAGAAGTGTTTGTAATACAGGTTGTATGTAAAAATGATTAAACCCAGAGTGTATGAAATAGGCAATTAATAAACTTAATCCGAAGCCAGCATATAGCTTCTTTTCAAGATTTAAAGTACCCATTAAAAGCATAGCTAGAATTGCTGTTACTCCGCTATGCATTAAGGATGTGCCTAATCCTCGTAATATCCAAACGAGTAGGTTGCTTGTTTCGAAATTTATCAAGTAGTAGCTATTTTCGGCAACGGCAAACCCTGCACCAACAGCAAATCCATAAATACCCGCGTCGATTAAGAAGCCAATTTTCTTTTGTTTAATTAATACAAGTACAACAAGTGCTTTTAAGCTTTCTTCGAACAAAGGAGCAATGTATCTCGAAAATGTTTCGAAATTCCAAATGCTATATTTCTGGAATTGCACATTAATAAGCAAAGCCAATAATGCACAAAAGATGCCTCCAGCTATAGCCATTAATAATGTACCCTTATTCACCAGCTTGTAGCTGTCGAGTAGGAACAGTAGCAATAAAAAAACCACTACAGGAAGAAGCGCAATTATGAATGACATACCCTAGTATTTCCAGTAAGTTAACTTATTATTTTGATATGATAAATACTAAATAAAAAATAAGTATATTTTTGATTAAGCGAGCTATTTTTTTGAGTGCTTCCATCTTTTTTTTGCGTATCATATAAAATGGTAAGTATTTCTAGATAAGTAATACGACAGATATAATATCGGATTTAAATCTTATCAATTAACAACTTAAAATCGACCAATAATGAAATAGAATTTTTTATTACTATTTCTATTCTTTTTTCTTGTAAGGAAGATGAAGTATCAACACAGCATTTGAGAATTGGGATGTTTGTAAATGGCGAAAATTATAACGATGGTGACTACAGTCAAAACTGTAAAAATGGCTTATTGATGTTGACCGATAAGTATTTTGTCGATACTCTTTTTGTGAGTACTACTACTGATATCTAGGAAGAGTTAAATTACTTTCCTGCCAATGATTATGACCTACTATTTCTTGCAGGGGCGATGAATATTAATGAGTTAATTAATACTGCGACTCAATATCCGGATAAGAAATTTGTAATTATCGATTACAAGTATGAAGATGATTTGGAGAATCTTTGGAGTATCTATTATAATATAGACGAAGTTGCTTTTCCTATTGGATTTCTTGCTTGCCGCCTAGGCCGATATGAAAGATACCGATAATCCAATAGTAGCAATTATAGATGGGACAATTGATACGGGATTTTAACTCAGTGAGACAATGATTTTGAATGTCAAAATAATTTAGACGAACTACTGCCTGCCGAAACAACAGAAAAAGTAGATATCGCGAGTAATAGTCCATGCCCGTTAACTTAACGGTTTTAAAAGAATAGACAAATAAAACAAAATACCATTAGCATATGCCATCATAATTTGATTTTTATTTGGTATGAAAAGACCAAAGGTCTTAAAGATCAAGCACAGGGCAACGCCCTGTTTTATCAAGAATAAGCCTGTAGGGGCAAAAGATCAATCCCAAACATATCGTTCGTCATATTCGATATTATATTTTGTAAGAAATGCCCTGAACTCATCTTGGTTAGTACAAATTGGAGTCAATATAGTGAAACGGTAAATGCATCCGGTGAGCTTAGGTTTGCCATACGATATTACGAAACGAACGGTGGACCAGTTGGGGCTGATTCAAATTATTGGGGGATTGATGATGTTCAGGTATATGAACCAATTCCAGTACCAATTTCTACCTGGTGGATTTCAGGAGCTTTCATTCTTATTTTCATGGTTGTTATCAGAAGAAAACTATTCTAAAATAATTTTTTTATTTGAAAGCTTGTTAAATTTTGAATTGTGCTCGACTTAATAAGCAAAGGGCGCATAGCTTATGCTATACACCCTTTACCAATTCCGTTTTTCAAGAAATATTCTTGATTGTTTGCTTTGCTTTGCTTACAATTAAAAGTTATTCGTATGCTCTGCAAACGGTCACTAGTAAAACAGTCATTTGTCATTAGATGAATGACTTGTTAGTTAATGTCTAATGACTCAAAATTTACAAAGTAAATTTTATCGTACTTCTACCAATTCTTGCTCGCCCAATTCAAGTGCTTCAAGGTTCATTGGTATTAATTTATGGTGACGCTCAGGAAGCGATTTTTCCAACCCTTTCCTTACGTTTTCAATTTTTACAATTGGTTTTGCTTTTAAGAAGGCCCCCAAAACAATCATGTTGAATATTTTAGGTTGTCCTTTTTCTGCCGCCAAACGTGTACCGTCAATTTTGAATATCTTCAAATCGGTGCGTGTAGGTGGATTGAAAATTCCATTTGGATCGTAAATTAATATTCCACCTGGTTTTAACATGCTCTCAAATTTATCGAGCGATTGTTGATTCAAAATAATAGCAGTATCGAATTGATTAAGAACAGGTGATGAAATACGGTCGTCGCTAAGTATAACAGTTACGTTAGCTGTACCGCCACGCATTTCTGGTCCGTATGAAGGAAACCATGAAACTTCCTGATCTTGCATTATTCCAGAGTAGGCTAATATTTTACCCATCGATAAAACACCTTGTCCTCCAAAACCTGCAATAATAATTTCTTCTGTCATTGTGTTTACTTTTTAAGTTTTTGAACAAGGTATTTATCTACATCGTCGCGTTCGCCATCTTTAATATCGCCAAGCGGATAGAATGGAAACATGTTTTCAACCATCCATTCGTTGGATTGAACAGGATCGATTTTCCAACCTGAATTACAAGTAGAAACAACCTCAATGAATGATGTACCTATTTTCTTATCACAGTTTTCAAAAGCTTTTCGTATTGCTTTTTTTGTTTTACGTACATTCCCTGGAGTATGAACACTTTGACGAGTAACGTATGCCGCACCTGGTAATTGAGCAACCAACTCGGTGATTTTTAAAGGGTAGCCGTTTAGATCTACATCGCGTCCGTGAGGAGAGGTGGCAGTAACTTGTCCGACTAATGAAGTTGGGGCCATTTGACCACCTGTCATTCCATAAATAGCATTGTTAATGAAAATCATAACAATGTTTTCGCCACGGTTTACAGCATGCATTGTTTCGGCAGTACCAATGGCCGCTAAATCGCCATCGCCTTGATAAGAGAAAACATATTTTTTAGGATTTACTCTTTTGTATCCAGTGGCTACAGCAGGTGCACGTCCATGAGCTGCTTGCATCCAGTCGATATCGAGATAGTAATATGCCATAACAGCACAACCTACAGGGGCAACTCCCACTACATCTTCCTGAATGTTCATTTCTTCGATTACCTCTGCAATGAGTTTGTGTACAACACCATGGCTACAGCCATAGCAATAGTGCATGGGAACATCGGTTAATACACTTGATTTTTTATAAACCAGATTGTCCGGTTTTATGATATCTTCTACTTTTATAGCTGTCATAATTTACCCTCCAATAAGTTTAGATTCTATTGCTTCAACTACTTCGCTAGGTGTGGCAATAATACCACCCATTCTACCAAAATGTTCAACTTTTGTTTTACCTAACACGCTTAATCGAACGTCTTCAACCATTTGACCTGCATTCATTTCTACCGATAAGAACCCTTTTGCTTTGTCGGCTAATTCGTTGATGCGTTTATTTGGAAATGGGAAAAGTGTAATGGGGCGGAAAAGACCAGCTTTAATGCCTTTCTCACGCAATAGGTCAACCGCTTTTGCACTAATTCTAGACGAAACACCATAAGCAACAATAATGTATTCGGCATCGTCACATTGAATTTCTTCAAACATTACGTCTTCTTCTTGCATTTGTTTGTATTTGGCTTGAAAACGTTCGTTGTTTTTCTCCTGCCGTTCAGATACCATTTCAAGAGAAGTCATGATGTGCTGTTTCCGGTTTTTATTTTTACCCGTAGCAGCCCAACTTCCACTTATTTCTTCCACTTGCAGATCGGTCCAACGTGGTTTAAAAGCTGTTAGTTCAACTTTTTCCATCATCTGACCAATAACACCATCGGTTAGTATCATAGCAGGGTTTCGGTATTTGAAAGATTTTTCAAAACCGAGGTCAACAAAATCGGCCATTTCTTGCACTGAATTGGGAGCGAGCACAAAAAGTCTATAGTCGCCATGTCCACCGCCTTTAGTTGCCTGGAAATAATCGGCTTGTGAAGGTTGAATTGTTCCAAGACCTGGACCTCCTCGTTGTACGTTAACAATTAGGCCTGGCAATTCGGCACCGGCCATATATGAAATTCCTTCAGCCATAAGACTAATGCCTGGGCTTGAAGATGATGTCATTACTTTTTTACCTGCAGAAGCTCCACCAAACAACATATTAATTGATGCAACTTCGCTTTCGGCCTGAAGCACCACCATGCCAGTTTCCTCCCAAGGAGCACGTGCCATAAGGGTTTCCATGACTTCTGATTGTGGAGTTATAGGGTAGCCAAAGTAGGCATCGCAACCACATCTGATGGCTGCTTCAGCAATTACTTCGTTGCCCTTCATTAAACGTATATCTCCCATTCTATTTGATTTTTTAGGTTTTTTACTAATTATGCAACTTTTGTTGGTTTTACCCTGTAAACAGTAATGCAACTATCAGGGCAAACTGCCGAACAGTTTGTACAACCCGTACAAGCTTCAGGGTTCAACATGTGCGAATAGTGGTATCCTTTGCTGTTTACCTCTTTGTGAAGGCTTAATACATTTTGCGGACAGGCAACCACACATAGGTTGCATCCCTTGCAAACTTCATTTTCAACTACTATTGCTCCTCTTGCTTTAGCCATAATTATTGATTTTTATTAGTTGTTTATCGGATAATCGGTATTGAAAAGTTCTAAACGTTTCTTTAAATCATCGAATTGATTTCGTTTCACTGGTGCAACACAAGCACGAAGCCCTTCCATAGTACTTCCTGTACTTAAAAGGGTAATCGCACTAATGCCATAAAACATTAGTTTGTATAATAAATCACCGGCTAACATGCCCGGATAACTGATTGTAAAATAGAAGCCATCGGCAATTAGTTCGTCTTCATCTTTGTCGTATAGAATATTGAACCCATTTGAAGTAAATAATTTTTTCATTATGGTCGCTCTTTCGCCATATTCTTTTATTTCTTTAACAAAATTAAATGTTCCATTGTTAGCTGCTTTAAGCATGGCAGCCATGGCGTATTGCACCGAATGAGTCACACCTGACGATAGTGCGTATAGTACTCTATAAATTACTGCATTACCAAAACCTTTAATCATGAAACGTTTTTCGAGGTTTGGATAATTACGATGGTAGAGTTTATCGGACATAACTACAATTGCTATTCTTTGTCCAGCATATGAGAATATTTTTGAAGCCGAAATAAACAACACGTAATTATCAGTATAATTCGCAACTGAAGGTTGATAAGGAGCTTCGCCAGGCTTTGATAAATCTTTTCGGAAATCCATTCCAAAATAAGCTAAATCTTCCATTACAATCACATCGTATTTGTCGGCCAATTCAGCAATAATTTTCAGCTCCTCTTCGGTAAAGCAAACCCAGGTGGGATTATTCGGATTTGAATATATTATTGAGCTGATGTTTCCTTTCCTTAGGAAGCTTTCAAGTTTCTCTTTGAGTTTTCCCCCGCGAAAATGATAAACATCGAACGATTCAAATTTACCACCCATAACCATAAATTGCTGTTTTTGTACAGGGAAGCCAGGGTCGATAAAGAGAGCTGTATCTTTATTTTCATCGCAACCAGATGCTACTTGGAATAAGGCATATGTTCCTTGCATTGCTCCTGTAGTGGGAACGCAAGTTTCCTCATTTACATCAATATTCATGAATTTTTTCACAAAACGAGCTGCTTCGGTTTTTATTTCAGGAATTCCATTAATGTTCGGGTAGATTGATGCAACACCCTTTTTAAGTGCTTCAATTTCGGCATTTACACCAACACTAGCAGGAGGAAGCCCAGGAACACCCATTTCCATACGTACGTATTTCTCTCCCGTTTCTGCTTCAATCATGTTTACCACTTGGACCACTTCTCGAATGGAAGCATTGTTCATATCGGTAATGTTTAAAGCTTCGAGTTTTGCTTTTACAACTTCAGCTTTTATAGGGGTCTTATTCTGCATATTTCTGTTTAAAAAGGAGTTCTAAAATACTATTTTGTGTTTAAAAAAAACATGATAGTCATAAGTGATAATTCTCTTACCTAGGCATCGTATATTTTACGTTCTCCCCGAATGTATTCGCCATGAATGGTAAGGCTTGTTGTGTTTTTCAAAACTTTATGAATTGCGTGCTCGTATTTATTAGTGTCTTCCCATTCGATATCGATGTGAAATGAATATTCGTCGGGTTTACCAATGATCGGAACCGATTGAATTTTCGTAAGGTTTATTTCATTCTCTGCAAAAATATTTAATACGCGTGCTAATGATCCATGAAAGTGTCCAACTTCTAATGAAATTGAAGCTTTATTTGCGTTTTTGTTAACGTCGTTGTGTTTCGATAGAATCAAGAAGCGAGTATAGTTCTTTTTATTGGTTTCAATTCCTTTGTCGAGAATCTCTAAACCATAAATTTTAGCCGAGCGTTCATTACCAATTGATGCAACGTTGGTGAGTTTGTTCTTTACTATGTTACGTGCCGAACCAGCGGTGTCGAAATTATCGTCCAATGATATTTCGCCAAAAGTACCATCGATGAATTCAGCACATTGTTTTAGGGCTATTGGATGAGAGTGAATTTCTTGAATGTCCTCTTTTTTTACTCCAGGAAGTGCCATTAAATTCATTTGAATGTGTAAGTATATTTCACCTATAATTTTTAAATGAAAATCGCGCATTAATCCGTAGTTTTCTAAAAGGCTTCCTGCAATTGCATTTTCAATAGCCATTACAGCAATGTCAACTACATCTTGATCAACCAGCTGGCAAACTTTTCGAAATGTACGACATTCAATTATCTCAATTTCTTCATTGGCGAAATACCTTTGAGCTGCATCATCGTGAAACGATCCTGTAATTCCTTGTATGGCAACTTTTTTCATTTTTTTTTATTTTTGGATAGATTGTTTGCAATACCTGATTTTCAGGCAAAAAAAAACCCGGGGAATTTGCCCGGGATCAGATAATACGAATTAGTTATCACTCCACCGGGAATTAATCAGGTATAAAAGCAAAAAACAAATAACCCAATGTTTGAGTCATAACCAATCCTATATATTTATGTGTAATCGAATGATTAAGCTTCCAGACTAAATCAATCATTTTTAAATTTCCGTGGGCCAAAATAGCTAAAAATCATTTTAAAACAGAAAAAAAGGTCTATTAAATCAAGGTTTATTGACTTCTTTAGTTTCATTTTAAACAGATTTTTCAAACAAATGAGTCCTATTTTCTGTTTTTAAATATCTATGTATTTATTTTTTTTGTTGAAGTAACATAGCTTACTACTACAATAACTAAAATTGATATTGGCAATGAAATAACCATTGGATCTAAAACAGGCCAAGGCATTTTAGTCATTAATATTGGTTGGCCAAACATGGCTTTACACAAACCAATAACACTTGCTTCTTTAGCATGCAAAAACCCCAGTGCAAATAAACTAACTGCAAAGCCTGAAATCATACTCCATAAGGCTCCTTGTTTTGTTGTCTTTTTCCAATACAGAGCGCAAAAATAAGCAGGCAAGAAGGTTGCCGCACAAATTCCAAAGAAAATGGCAGT
>JAQIBQ010000066.1 GCA_027859005.1 Prolixibacteraceae bacterium
TTGCTCTATCTTTCAATCCAACACTTTCAAGAATCTCCATTGCACGTTTTTCAATGTCTGCTTTTTTTGCTCCTTGCAATTCTAAAATGAACGAAACATTCTCTTTTGCGGTAAGAACAGGAATCAAATTATAAGCTTGGAATACAAACCCGATATTGTTAAGGCGGAAATCTACCAACTCTCTTTTATTTAGTGTTGAAAGGTCGGTGTTGTCAACCAGAATTGACCCTGCGGTAGGTGTATCTAGCCCTCCAATCATGTTTAATAAAGTTGTTTTTCCCGATCCTGATGGACCAACAATTGCTGTAAATTCTCCTTCCGTTATTGTTAGATCAACTTTATCAACAGCTTTTACCTGTACGGCTGTGTCGTTATATGTTTTCTTTAAATTTTTTATTTCTATTACGTTCATGATATATATATTGTTATTTCGTTATTTTCAGTCCTTCAATATTTCAGTCTTTGGCTTCCGTTTACGCTACGCTCCAATTCAGTTCATTGAGTACATTCTGTCCTTCAGTTTAATCAGTACGTATCGCTTCAATAGGATTTAACTTTAATGCTCTTCTGGCTGGTGTTATGGAAGATAATATTCCAGTAATAATCACAAGTCCAGTAACAATAAAGAAAAATTTAGCATCGATACTAGGATAAACGCTAGATGACATCCCAATTGCTTCTAATCCTTCTTGCGCAGAAGCAAAATTAAGCCCTGTTTTACCGGTAATAAAAATCAATATTGCTCCTAATATCATTCCAATTACAGCCCCAACAAGGGTTAAGAAAACAGTTTCTAACATAATCATTTGAAATACTCTTTTCTTATTCATTCCCACCGCCATTAGCATTCCAAGTTCTTTCGTTCGTTCAAGAATTGCCATTAACATGGTATTGATAATTCCAAAAGCTAGTGCTGCTAGAATTATTATCATTATAACAAAGTAGAGAATATCCATAAATCCAGACATCATAGCTGTTTCAGGTGAAACTTCCATCCATGTCATCACACTTAGACTTTTAAATTTGTTTTTCAATTCTGACTGAACTGTCTTAATATTAGCGTCATCTTGAAGGATTATCGCAATTTCATGAAAGTCATTATCACCAAAACTAGCTATCGATCTCAAATTGGATTGAGGTACGTAGGCTGTCATTTGGTCGAACATTGTATTGCCCGATTTAAAAATTCCGCAGACTTTAAAAGTTTGGTAGATTAGGTTGCCATTGGCATCGTTGAAAGTGAAAACTATTTTGCTTCGTAAACGATAGTGTTTTGCAACTTCTAAAATAGATAGTCCAACATCTTTCTGCTGTTTAGCTGTTAGTATAGTTTTTAATTCTTTTTTGAAAATCTTTTCGGTTTTAAATCGCTCACCTTTAATTGATCTTAGCTGTTCAATTATTGCCGTATCAACTTCAAGTTGAGCTAGGCTGTCAATTGCTTCATCGTTTATGATATAATATTTTATTCTAAGCTGTTCTGCGGTTTTATCGCTAATAACAATTGGATTTCGATTGTTAGATTCAAAAAAATCGCCTCCATTTTCAACTATTTTTGTGTAAACATTACTGACTTCTTTTTCCTTTTTAATATCGATGCCGTGCAGCATTAATGCAGTATTGCCTCTTGAAGTACTGGCCATTGCCATTAGCTTAATTCTTTTGGAATAGGCTTTTATACTAGGGGTATTGTTGAGGTATTGTTCTAGAGTTTTGATTTCTGGGATTTTATAAATTATCTCTTCATTTAATAAATATTCAGGATTGTGAATTTTTATGTGAGAATCTTCGGTATGTATAACATTCTCAACACGCTGATTGACCCATCCTTTCATTAATCCGGCTGAAAAGACACCTGCAATTGTACCAAGTGTTACGGCGGTAATTACAATTAGGCTTCTTTTTTTGCTTCGCCAAACGTTTTTCCATGATATTGACCAAATCATATTTATTGATTTTAAATTATCCTCGAATTGATTTTATTACATCTAATTTATTAATACTGCGTAGTGGCTGAATGCATGCCAAACCAATCATGATAAAAATGATTAGTCCTTGCATAAAGAAATAAGTGTCGAATAAGGCAAAAGGCATAAGGGCATCAAAGCCCATATCTTCCATCATTTTTGCAGACTCTCCACTTATTTTAAAAGGATTGTAGTGTCCATAAAGAATTATTGGCGATATAAGTATCATCCCGCTAATTGTTCCAATTAAACCAATAAAGAACATTTCAATGGCAACTATTGATGATAATTTTTTTCGTTTCATCCCGAGAGCTATCATTACCCCAAACTCACGTTTGCGTTCGGCAACCATCATCACAACGGTTCCAAATATTCCGAAGAAGACAATGAAATAAAGAATACCTAAGAAAGCTTGGCCTCCTATGTTATCACTTTCTATTTGTTGAACCAAGGTAGGGACAATTTCTTTCCAGTTTTTGACCACCAAGGTTGGGTCGGTTATTATAGCTTTTAACTCCACTTGTGTTTCTAGCATGTTATCGTTGTTTTCTAAATTGATAACTAGTGATGTGACTTGATTGTCTAAACCTAGGAAATTATTTATTTCGGATAAGGACATGTAAATTAGCTTATTGTCAAGGTCTGGGGAGGCCATTTTTATAATTCCTCGAACGGGATAGATACCTGCAGCACTTACACCATGATAGCCTTGTCCAATAAGAATAATTGTATCTCCAACAGTTGCTTTAAGATATTTCGAAAGGCGGTCTGAAATAAGTACACCATCATCATTTTGGCTTAAGTAATTTGATTCGAAGGCAGAATATTTTTTAATTAAATGAAGGTATTCGTCTGATTCTTCTGAACTTAACTCAAAATCGAGTTCGAGTCTTGAATTGCTGGCATACGAATTTCCTTTAAACGTTTCAATGTGTTCTACTAGTTCTTGTGGTATGTTTCTGTCGGCTTTAATTTGTTCGATAGCAGAATTGGTAAACTTGTATTTAACCATGCGGTGAAGCGGGTTGGAAAGGCTCTTTTCAGCCTCTGGGTCAATTCCCGAAACCAATACTCCTTTAGATTGCGTTCCAGTTGAGGCTAACGCAAATGATTCAATACGAGGTACAACTATGGTTACATTCTCATGGCTTTTCAATTGTTGCAATAGCACATCGGAAACTTGAAAGCAATTGTCGATGGTTGGATCGTCGAAATAATCAGGATTTTGAACTTGAAGGTATCCAGTGTATGCTTCAATGCTTTGTTCAATCATGTAGCCATAGGTACCCAATTGGAACGAGCGCATGAAAATGGAGAAAAATACAGCAAAGAAGATAGAAGACGCAGTAATTATGGTGCGCCGCTTATTTCTCCATAAATTTCGCCAAGCTATTTGTATGAGTTTTTTCATAACTAAATTAATAAATTGAAT
>JAQIBQ010000132.1 GCA_027859005.1 Prolixibacteraceae bacterium
AACCAGAGGAGAATGCAATCAACCCGGAAAAGATGGTTAGTTATTTAAATTCCTCTAAGATATTCCCATTATAGCTCGGACATAAAAAATAGGAACCGTTCTTTTTTAAAGAGAACGGTTCCTTAAACGAATCAATAGTACCTTCATTCCATATGTCATTCCGAGGGTTCACTCAAATTTATTTGAGCATAATGAGAAGATGACAGTTGTTAAAAGCTTGTCATCCCGAGGAAGCGCAGCGACGAGGGATCTGTTTATAATAGGATGGGATCTCTCCTAACGTCGAGATGACACAAAATACAGCAACATGACCGTAAAACCCAAGAGACATTTAGCAGAAGCCATTACCTGCCTGTGCATCGAAGCTTAAGTATAGATCTAGCATATTGTTGCATCCGCCACCAGCTTTTTAATTGGAGGGTACGTGACTGGCGACGTAAATTTTGAAATGGCAATAGGGGCCTTCGATGTAGTAATAAAAATTGAATTGTTCTATTTACATGAACGTGCTTGGTACCATAGTAGTTTTAGGGTTGTTCACGATGAACATGGGAAACCAATAAAAAGAGACTAGTAAATGTTATTCTGCTCGTCAGACGAAATAAAGTGAAGGATCCCATCGAACAACTGATAACAAACGACAAAAGCTGACAACTTTTTAATTCCCCCACATCTTGAATATAGAAGAAACATTTTTAAGTATGAATGAAAACATCATTCAATCCGATTCAAAACTGATTCGAGATCTAGTCTTGCAGTTCGACCACAGCGCAGAAGTAACCTTGTTTGGTCCCGGCATCCATCGTTTCGGAAAATCAATGGACGTTTACATTTACAGCCATCTACTGACTGAAATACACAAATCCCTGATCAAGGAAAAACTGGTCAACAATTATCGTTTGAACATCGATTTCATATGTATTTTAAGAGCTGAAATACAAAAAAATATTATGAATAAAATAGGACATCAGATCGTGGCAAAAAAGAAAAATATATGTGTGGAATAGTAGGATACATAGGCTCAAAAAACGCTTACCCCATCTTAATTAAAGGATTACAACGTTTGGAGTACCGGGGATACGACTCATCTGGAGTTGCACTCTACCAACACGATAAAATCAATGTTTTCAAGAAAAAAGGCAAGGTTTCTGAGCTGGAGAATTTCTGCACTGAAGAAGAGACGTATACCAACGTAGGGATAGCGCATACCCGTTGGGCCACCCACGGAGAGCCCAACGACATCAATGCCCACCCTCACCAATCAATGAATGGAACCTTTACCATCATCCACAACGGGATAATTGAGAATTACGAAAAACTTAAGAACGACCTGGCTGCTAAGGGCTTTACATTCTACGGACAAACCGATTCAGAAGTACTGGCCAACCTTATAGAATACATGTACAACGAAGGCGAGCATGTCAATGCAGAGCTGGCGGTTCGCATGGCACTTTCACGCGTGGTGGGCGCTTACGGTTTGGTGGTGATGTGCAAGAATGAACCGGAGCAATTAATTGCAGCTCGTAAAAGTAGTCCCCTAGCCATTGGCATTGGGGATGGAGAATATTATTTGGCCTCCGATGCCACACCCATGATTGAATATACCAAAAGTGTGGTGTACCTCAACGACAAAGACGTGGCCATCATCACCAAAAACAGCTTTACCCTGAAGACGGTCGATAACGACGCTGCCATCACTCCCGAAGTGCAACAATTGGAGTTAAGCGTGGGAGAGTTGGAGAAAAACGGCTACGACCATTTTATGTTAAAGGAAATTTTCGAGCAACCCAAAACCATTACCGACACTTTACGCGGACGCATCGACCCTGCCACCAAAGAAGTCTTTTTGGGTGGCTTAACCGAAGTAATGCCCCGCATTTTGGATGCCCAACGTGTGGTGATTATTGCCTGTGGCACTTCGTGGCACGCGGCCCTCATTGGGGAATACCTCATTGAAGAATATGCACAGATCCCTGTTGAAGTGGAATATGCCTCAGAATACCGTTACCGCAAACCCATCATTCGGGAAAACGATGTGGTTATTGCCATAAGCCAAAGTGGCGAAACTGCCGACACCCTGGCAGCCATTGGTCTGGCCAAGGAAAAAGGCGCCTTGGTCTTAGGCATCTGTAACGTGGTGGGATCCAGTGTGGCCCGCGAAACGCACGCAGGAATATATACCCATGCCGGAGTTGAAATTGGAGTGGCCTCCACCAAGGCCTTTACTGCACAGGTTACGGTGCTGACACTTATCGCTTTGCATCTAGCCCGCAAGCACCAAACCATCAACAACGAACGATATTTTTCCATCATCGACGATTTGATGTGCATCCCGGGAAAGGTGGAATCCATTTTATTGAAACACCTGGCCATTAAAACCATTGCAGAAAAATACAGCGAAGCTAGCAATGCTTTGTATTTGGGACGTGGCTACCTCTTCCCTGTGGCATTGGAAGGAGCACTGAAATTGAAAGAGATCTCCTACATCCATGCCGAGGGCTATGCCGCCGGCGAGATGAAACACGGCCCCATAGCCCTAATTGATTCCAACTTACCGGTTGTGGTCGTTGCAGCTAAAGACCGTTACTACGAAAAGGTAGTCAGCAACATCCAGGAAGTAAAAGCCCGCAAAGGCAACATCATTGCCGTGATTACCGAAGGCGATAATGCATTACGCAATATGGTCGCAGACATCATGGAAATACCAGCCTGCGACGAAGTCGTTACTCCACTATTGGCAGTTATACCGCTACAATTGTTTGCATATTATGTGGCATTGGCCAGAGGCTGTGACGTAGATCAACCCAGGAACCTTGCAAAATCCGTTACGGTTGAGTAAATCCCTTCGAAGGGGATTAATTTAGCTAATTACCATAAAGTCATATTTAACGAAATGAAGAATAACGTCAAATAATTAATAAGGGAAAATTGAGAGGAAGAGTTGAATAATAAATAATCAGTATCGTCCAATATGCTTTTCGACTGTCAAGATGATAAAGTATTTATCAACAGGCAACC
>JAQIBQ010000193.1 GCA_027859005.1 Prolixibacteraceae bacterium
CCTTAATTTTCCTGACATGGCTTTGGGTACTACTGCCGAAATCCCAACCATTGAAAATAAAGTAAAAGTTAAAATTGATGCAGGAACGCAGCCCGAAAAAATACTGAGACTTAGGGGTAAAGGATTGCCAGATGTAAATGGATATGGCAAAGGTGATTTATTGGTACGTATACACGCATGGGTTCCAACCAAACTTAATGCCGAAGAAAAAGCACTACTCGAAAAATTAAGTCAACAACCCAGTTTTCAAGGATCTCCTAACGAAGGAGACAACAAAAAAGATTTCTTTAAGAAAATGAGAGGTATGTTCGAATAATTTGAACTACTAATCTTTTTTAAACAACGCATAAATATCCACAATTTCATAACGAATGAGATTGTGGATTTTTTTATAACTATACTTTCATATAGCACTCATCTAGGGTAACCATGCAATAATAGTTGGAATTAAAGGTTAAAAAGAAATAAATCTATAAACCTAAAAAAATGATTCCTTTTCTAATTGCAATGGCTATTTTCTTGATCGCAGTGGTTGTGGTAGTTTTGAGAGATAATAAGGTATAAATATAAGCTCTTCTTTTAGAAAAAATCAAGAAGCGTTCAGATCTATTTATACCATTCCTCTTCCTCATCTAATTAACTAAACAATAAAGATAAATAAAAACTTTTTTTTCAATTCATTACTCTATACTTTGCGAAAAGGAATAATGTTCTCAAAATAACGCTACCAAAACAAGCATTATTTTTTATAAAATGAAGGCACAATAAACACCAATACTGATAATATTTCAAGCCTTCCTAGTATCATATTAAACGAAAGGTAATACTTGCCGAACTCAGATAATGAAGCAAAATTTTCGACAGGACCAACCAAGTTAAAACCTGGACCAATACCCCCCAATGTTGTTATAACACTACTAACGGCACTAACATGATCTAAACCTGTTAAAACCATAATTAAACTACCAACAGCAATTGTAGTATAGTAAAAAAAGATAAAGCCAATAATTCTTTTTGTAACATCAAGCGAAATAGACTGTTCATTGAAACGAGCAATTTGAATTGAATTTGGATTAATTATTTGCTTCAAATATTGACGCATGTTTTTAAAAACAATTACATACCGCGCCACTTTAATTCCACCTCCAGTAGAACCAATACATGCTCCTGTTAACATTAATAATAGAATAATAAACTTTGCAAATGGTGTCCAATACAAATAATCGGCAGATACAAATCCTGTTGCTGTAATAATAGATGAAACCTGAAATAATGCTTGTCTGAAAGCAGGCTCCCATGTTATGCCAGTTTTTTGCACAATGAAGTATGCAATTACCAATGAACTAATTAAAATGAGGAATGCATACACTTTCAGCTCTTCGTCCTTAAAAAAACGTTTAAACCGGCCATGAACAAACATATAATGCAAAGTGAAATTCATTCCTGATAATATCATGAACAAGATAACAACATACTGAATTGAAGCAGAACTGTTTATTAAACTTGAATTATACGTTGAAAAGCCTCCGGTTGCAACAGTTGCAAAGGCATGGCAAACAGCATCAAATAAATTCATTCCACAAACAGACAATGCCACAACCTCTAAAGTAGTTAGTACTACATAAATAAACCACATTCGTTTTGCTACGTCAATTGTACGAGCTTTTATCTTTTCAGTAGTAAAGAAAGCTCCTTCAGCAATCATCATTTGTTGTCCGCCAATATTGAAATAAGGAATTAATGCAATTACTAAAACAATAACACCCATACCTCCTAGCCAATGTGTTTCAGCTCTCCAAAAAAGTAAGGATTTAGGCATCGCTTCTATATCGTTTAAAATTGATGAGCCAGTAGTAGTAAAACCTGAAACTGACTCAAATAATGCATCAGCAAAATTGGGGATGGTATTGGTAATTATATAGGGAATTGCTCCAAACAATGAAATAAATATCCAAGTTAAAACTACAGCCAAGAAATTATCCTTAATTGAGATATTAACTACATCCCTCTTTGTAAAAACGAAAACAGTTCCACCAATGATTGAAATAAAAACAAATGCAAAAATAAGTTGAACAACTTCATGCTCCTTATATATTAATGCTACGGGGATACACGTTAATACAAATAGTGCTTCAATTAAAACACCAATTGAGATCACATGAAAAACATGACCCAAATGAATTCTATTCATTTATTTAAAATTAAAATAAGACCTTGAAAAACAAAAACTAGAAGGTCAGATAAGGAGGAGATAAATCGGTGGAATATAGAGTTATAAACCGTTTCCGTTTAAGTGTATTTAATTCTGAAAATATAGCATTTGAGGAAACAAATTTGTAGGAGAAATTTTCACATAAATTTATTGCTTTGAATTCAATATCTTCAATATCCTCAGCAACAAAATCATATTGATCAAAATCAAAGTTTAAATTACATATGATACTATCTTCAATAGTATTATTTACAAAATCGTTCTCCTTAACAGTAGTATACTGTAGGAGCATTAAAATGTAAAATATAAATAATACTAATATTCGCATCTTGTTGTAATAATGCTACAAATGTAAAAGTTATTTAAATTAATTTTTTAAAATAGGAAGTATTCTATTGTTTGTTAATTAAAAATAAAACCACACCCTAAACAAGTGTGGTTTACATTCTCCCTTCCAACACATAAATTCAGAAATTTACGCCAGCTTAATTCCATCAATTGCCCCAACTAATAATTCTCAAATGTTGATGCTTTCATCATTCATTGTCTGTATAGGATTATATTTATTGAGCTACCTAATCGGACGTTGTTCTTGTGAACCAGATCCATTCTTCTTTTGGTAGGCGTCGAATTTAATTTGTTGGTCTCTTGTCAACAAAGCTTTTACATTTTTCTCAAATTCACTTTTGAGTGCATCCATTTCTTCACGATTTGGTCTGGCATTTCCACTTGTTTTTTGTTTTATTGTTTTGAAATGCGCTGTATAAAGTTTAAGAACAGAAGTCTCTTGTTCCTCTGTTAAAGCTATTTCATTGGCCAATTGAGTGACCATTTTTTGAATTTGTTTTGTATTTGGTACTGGAGGAGGTCCTTGTTCTCCACCGCTTTGACCACC
Organism: Prolixibacteraceae bacterium; assembly: GCA_027859005.1. GTDB lineage: Bacteria > Bacteroidota > Bacteroidia > Bacteroidales > Prolixibacteraceae > Roseimarinus. The sequence continues at coordinate 3,108 of JAQIBQ010000193.1, forward strand.
ACCACCAGGAGGTTGAGTAAAACCGATACTTACTACAAAAAGAAATACTGTTGTTAAAAATAACTTTGTTGTTTTCATAATTATCTTATTTATTGTTTGTTGGTTATTATTTACATACGAAGGTTCATTTCCCGAATAGTTAGCATCTTGTCAAAAAAATGATTCACCAACCAATGGTTCATCAATTATTGTTGAAGCGGTATAAAATGTCTTAGTGTCTGTGTCGACGATAGGATACGTAATTTGATTCGAATTTATCTGATCATCATCAAGCCTGTCATTATCGTACATTTCATTTGTACAAGAAACATTAAATAAAGAAAACAGTGTTATTGTTAAAATTGATATTTTCATACTAAAGATTGCAATTAGTTTATACTTTATGAATCTGTTTTAAATACAAGTAATCCGTTTCAATACCCTATCATCCTAATAACCTGAATACGAAAATTTTAATCGAATTCAATTTAATAGTATAGAAATAAAGAAAGCACACTCAAAAAATGAGTGTGGTTAACTTTCCCCAATTAATCATTAACCCCGTCTGTGAGGTCCATCATTCTCCCTCTTCTCTCTATTTTCTTGATGTTTTCTATTGAACTCTTCAAATTCTTTAGCTTGTTCAGCATCCAATTCTGCTTCTACTGAAGAAAAGAATTCATCTCTAAAACTATCGTGCGCCTTCTTTATTTCTTCTCGTTTTGCTTCTTCCTCATCTCTTATAACTTTCAATTCGTTAAAATGAGCTTTATACAAAGCACTTATTTTGGTCTTCTGCTCTTCGCTCAAAGAAAGATCAATTGCCATGTGTTCAACCATTTTCTCAATCTGTGCTGCATTTGGTAACTCTCGAGGATGTTCATCTCTTTGAGGTTGAGCACTTGATATAAATGTTGTTGCAATTACTATTGCCAAGGTGAATACTATTCTTTTTAAAGTTTTCATGTGTTTTTATTTTTAAAAGATTTTTGATTTTAAACTTTAGATCAAAGGAATAGTATTAGAGATTAAAAAATAAAAGCAATCAACAAACCAATGGTTTTTATCTACGAAAAAGGAAATTCTCGTTGTTTATCCAATTCCCTTTCGAATAAAGAAATATCTAGAACGAAAGGATTCGATGTGCTTATTTAAAAACAGTTTAGGATTCGAAAACAAATTCAATTGCTTTTTCAATCTGGATTTTGTCGAATACTTTTTTCAAGCGAAGGATACCCAGTGCATGTTTGGAACCAGTTCCCTCCTGCTTGCCTGATAGGTCTCCCAGATAAAAGGTATATTCTTTAAGTGCCCATAGAAGCTCTTTGCTAAGCTCTTCAAGACCAAAGAAGGTCATGTTCAACATTGAAAAGAAAATGCCCTGACAATCACTATGTTTTATAACACCTCCATTGCAATCGTTTGCGAATTCGTTTGCATTCATTCTAACCAACATCCGTCCCAAAAACTTGAAGTATTTCAAGTTAAAATATATAACATTGCTCTTAATCACATAATAAACAACCTATTCAATTAATGGCTACTGCACTAATTTACTGTGTAATGGAATAAGTATGCCTAAATTTAAAGGTTGGTAAAAGTGAATATTGTAATTGCTAACTAAAAATCCACAATGATGAAATTTTTTACACAAAAATTACTTTTTCTGTTTCTTGGAATACTTTTCGCTATTAGTTCATCTGCTCAACTAAACATTGAAAGTATTGCCACCGATCCTGCTTATCCAACAATGGATGCCCCTATTACTATTTACATTAATGTAAACCATTGGGGAGAATTAAATGCCTCTAATTTTACAGCTTATACCGGACTGGTAACAAGTGAATCAGACAATTCACATGGCTGGACATATTTAAAAAACAGTGATTGGAACGATTTTTCGTTGGAGTTAGATCAAGTTCAAGATTCAATTTACGCCTTGGTTATTGACGATCCAAAAGCCTTTTATGGTATACCTGATGGTGTGGCCACTTATCGAATTACATTTATTGTACGTGGCCTGGTTGATGGTGCGAATGCGGGTCAAACCGAAGATTTATTTCTAGAAGTTTACGGCTCGGAACCAACGAGCTTATTTAGCTTTCTACCTGAAACACCTACCGATAAGGACTTAATTTGCACTACATGGAACATCAATGTAGAAAATGATGAAAACAGCTTAACAGGAAACACCGATTCTATTTGGGTACATACCTGGCTAAACAATGTGTCAGGTCCGGCAACGGGCTCAGGCGCATGGCCCGATAATAGCGAAAAGTACCTTTGCGAAAGAGTAAATGATTCTCTTCTTCGTTGGTTTATTGCTCCAAATGTTCGTGAATTCTACGAATTTGAACCATGGACTTATTCCGAATCAATTGGAGTTCTAATTCGCAATAAAGAGGGTAATGCACAAACCAACGATTTTCAAATTCCTCTCATTTCAGAAAGAGAGCTTGACTTTTCGCTTGTAAATCCAGTACTTATTTACCCTGTATATCCCACAGTAGAAGACGAAATCGTAATTTATATAAATACAAATCATTGGAATTTTGACACTGAAAACGGATTCATCTCTGCATATACTGGTTTAATTACCGGAGAATCCACTGATATCGATGATAGCTGGCAACATCTAGTTAATTCCGACTGGAATGATGTAAGTCTTAAATTGGAACAAATCAATGATTCAATTTCAGCTTTTATGATTAACAACATCGAAGAATTGTATGAAGTTGATAATAAAACAGAACCAGTATTTCGCATTACATTTATAGCACGTGAGGTATCAAATACTGATAGTTCCGTTGTTAATCAAACCGAGAACCTATACTTTGAAATTTATAATTCAACACCATCACAACTGGTACAATTGCAACCGGTTTCTCCCAGCGAAGACGACGCCATTGCATTCACATTCAATATTAGTAGTCAAGTTGAGTTGACCGATTTTGTGGCTGAGAATGGAAAAGATTCAATTTTTATTTACACTTGGCTAAATACTGACGATGGAGAAGGAAATGAAATTTCAGCTTGGGGAGATGTATCTAGCAACAAAACGCTTAAAACAATTGCAGTAAACGACTCTGTTTATCGTTTTTATGTACCCAAAAGTGTTCGATCTTTTTATGGAATTGATGATTCATGTTTGCATGTGTTATCGACCAACCTTATTCTACGAAATGTAGCAGGAGATATTCAATCAGAAAATATTATAGTAGAAGTAACTCAAAACGATGTTGACTGTACTGGAGTTGGAGTTGATGATTTGCAAAGTCTTTTTCCTATTAAAGTATTCCCCAACCCTGTTTCTGATTTCTTAACAATCTCATGTACAAGCGACAATATGCAAAATACTCAGATAGAATTGTATTCAATAACAGGTGTAAAGGTTTATTCCAGCATTAGCGATTTATCAAATAATAGCTGTATTGATGTATCTCGTTTTGATAAAGGTATTTATTTACTAAAAATTCAGTCGAATTTAGGACGAGTAAATTCAACAATAATTATTCAATAATTAAAAATTCATATTTATTGATATACAAATTGAAGGTCGGAATTATTTCCGACCTTTTTTATTTCATTAAAACAGTTTCAATTTAGATAAAAACCAAGGCCATCAATGAAAATACGACAATCTCAGTAAAAGCGAATACAATAAGTGTTTCGAGTAAAATCAACAATAGGAAATACCTATCTGCTATTCAATTTTAGTTATGCCAATGCTTGTGCTAATTACATTTAACCCGAAATATGCTCTTCCAACAATTAAAACTATCTGATACAAAAAAGGGTTAAAAACGAAGTTGAAACCACTTTTTTAACCCTTCAAATTATTTTTGATTCAATTTAATATGTCACGACAATTGGGTTGCTTAGTAATTCCGATTCGGAAGAAATATAAGCTTTAAAATTATCAATACTTTTCCATTTTTCATTTTCAAGCCCCCAAACAGCGAAGAAGAAATGGCTTGCTACCTTTTCTGCTTTAATCTTTTGAGAAACATAATAAGTCTCGGAAATTACATGACTGAATTTCTTTGCATCGACAGTTGTATAACCTTCTTTATAAAAATTAATATTAGTTGTTCTCCCTGTTGTGCCTACTTCGTTGGTTTTTAACAGAACTCCCATGCCTAATTCATCTTTATTTTCTGATTGAAGATCTAAAGTAGCAATTGAAGAATAATCACCATTAGCCACAAATTGTACAGGTTCATTTTTCAATTTACTAGTAACAATACCTGTTACTAGTTGTTTTTCGCCTGTAAAACCCGAAACGGTTACATCCGACTTAAACCAATACTTCCCAGGAATAATTGTAATTCGTTCGGTTGCAGAAAGCATTTTGTCAGCAACATTCCACCCTGTATATTTCAGATCGAAAACAGAACGAACTGGTCCTTCGGTAACCTTTTGATAAACATAGCTTTTTGTCGATCCTAAACGATACAATGAATCACCTTCTAGCATTGCTAATCCTCCTGAGCCAAGAGAACTACCACAGTGCAGAACATCCATTCCCCAATCTGATAAAACATGATAGTTTGGAATTTTTGCTGTGTGAACGTCATCAAGAACTAAACCAGGCTTAAGTTTTCCAAATAGGTCTTTGATATTACGACAATCAAAATAATTTCGAAAAGCCATTTTATCATTTTCCCAGCTAACACTCTCACCTTGAGCAATTATTTTAAATCCATCTTCAATTAATGGAGCTTCATAATAATCAACTTCAAGATATTTGTGATCTGCTTGTTTAATTCCAAGACGAACATTGGTTCTTTTATCAAATTTAGGATAATCAGAAATTGCACAATCTTGAATCTCCAAATCAATTGATTCAGATGCCTTTAAATCTAGAATAAAAACAAACTCATCCCATTTACTATCTCCATCCATATCATCTACTTGCGATGGAATATTTAGTCCATTTAAAAGAACAATTGGTGCGAAACCTTCGTTGAAAACACCAAATTTTGTTTCCAAGTCGCTTCTTTTCAAAACGATAGTTTCATCAGATCGATCGATACTTAGTGGAGTACTTACTGATAACGTTTGGCTCTTTGTACATGAAACGATAGAAAGAGCAGTCAATAAAATGATTATGAGTTTATTCATTATAATGTTTATTAATTGTTCAATTGATTCTTATCTACGAACTACAATAGCATTATCAATGCAATCAAATTTCGTTTTCACCTTTTACATATCCGAAGTTGGCTAAAATTCCACCATCGACATACAGAATGTGACCGTTTACAAAGTCGCTTGCTTTTGAGGCAAGAAAAAGAGCAGCATTACCAACATCTTCGGGTTCTCCCCATCGTCCGGCTGGTGTACGAGTCATCACCAAATCGTTAAAGGGATGTCCGTTAAGACGGATATCGGCAGTTTGAGAAGTGGCAATGTATCCTGGGCCAATACCGTTAATTTGAACATTATATTTAGCCCACTCGCAGGTCATGTTCTCAGTTAGTAATTTCAATCCACCTTTAGCAGCAGCGTATGCCGAAACACTATTCCGACCATAAACGCTCATCATAGAACACATGTTAATAATTTTTCCGCTTCGACGTTCAATCATACCAGGAGCAATACGTTTAGCTAAAATTAAAGGGGCTACTAAATCGACATCAATTACTTGTTCAAATTCACTAATTTTCATGTCGAGTATTGGAATTCTTTTAATGATTCCAGCATTATTCACTAGGATATCAATTGGGCCAACTTCTTTTTCAATTTTAGTAACACCGGCATCAACAGCAGCTTCGTCGGTAACATCAAAAACCAGAGAGTATGCATCGATTCCAGCTTTGGCATATTCTTCTTTGCAAGAAACTAAGCGTTCTTTTACGCGGTCGTTCACACAAATTTTAGCACCAGCCTGTCCAAGTACTTTGCCAATTGCCATTCCTATACCGTGTGTTCCTCCGGTAATTAGTGCTACTTTTCCTTTTAAATCAAATAATTCGTTTATCATGATATTCTATTTTCTTATTGTTTTCTACAAAAAATCTTCACGTAATGGTGTGAAACAGTCAATAATTTTCACATAATCAGTTAAGCGCTGAATTGTATGAGGCACATTAGCAGGAATGGCAAAGTGATCGCCTTCTTTCAAATGCACTTTTTCATCAGTTGCAGCAAATAAATACACTTCACCAGCTGCTAAATACGAGACTTGTTCGTGTGGATGTGAATGAAAAGGATCGGGGGCATTTGAAGGACCATCGGTGAATTCAACGTTCACCAACATTAAATGGTCCGTTTTGATTATACGACGCTCAATTCCTTCGGACACCTTAATACACGGCATTTCGTCATATTTTGCAGTATAATTGCCTGTTTCCATTTTATTTCAATTGGGTTGGCTGTACAATATCCATATCGGTATAATCAAGATTTTCGCCGGCCATACCCCAAATAAAAATATAATTCGACGTACCTGCAGCGCTGTGAATAGACCAGCTTGGAGAAATTACCGCTTCTTCATTTTTCAACCAAATGTGACGTGTTTCTTCTGGTTGCCCCATAAAATGACAAACCGCCTGATCATCTGGAACTTCGAAATAGAAATATACTTCATTTCTTCGACTGTGCGTATGAGCTGGCATGGTATTCCAAACACTACCCGGTTTTAATTCTGTCATTCCCATTTGTAATTGACAGGTATCTACAACGGTATTAATCATCAGCTGATTAATGTCTCTTTTGTTAGATGCCTCAGCAGATCCCATGTGCAAAACATTAGCCTGAGCTAGTGTTACATGTTTTGCAGGATATTCTTTATGTGCTGGTGCCGAATTGAAATAAAATCTTGCAGGCTTTTTAGCATCATTTGAAACAAATAATACTTCTTTGCTACCACGGCCTACATACAAAGCATCTTTATAGTCTAGTCCATATTCAACTCCGTCGACCAATACTTTACCAGCACCGCCTACATTCATAATACCTACTTCACGACGTTCGCAAAAATATTCGGATTTTAAGGGATCGATTGTTTCTAATGGTAGTGATTTATTTACAGGCAATGCGCCTCCAACAATATAACGCTCGGCTAGCGAATAAACCATTCGAACATTGCCCGGATCAAAAATATTACTCACTAAAAATTCACTGCGAATACGTTCAGTTCCATACTGCTTAAAATCTTCGGGATGGTATGAGTACCTTTCTTCGTAATAAGTTGCCATAATGCTATTTTTTAAGTTTTTATTATATCCTAATCAATTGTATTTCGTTGAGATGACTTTCTGATAATTAATTGTGGTTTGAAACTCAATGAACTTGGAACTTCCTTGTTTTGCTTATTTTCAATTCTTTCAATCAATAATCTGGCAGCACTTCTCCCGATATCTTCACTATACTGCTCCAGAGTTGTTAGAGCCGGATCGGTTAGTTCAGTGAATGGTTCATTCGCAAAACCGACAATACCAATATCTTGCGGAATATTAATACCTGCATTTTTAAAAGTGATTAATGCACCTAAAGCAGAATAATCACTGGATGAAAAGATAGCATCAGGAAGTTTATTCTTTGTCAAAAGTGTTTGAGCTAACTCTTCTCCACTAAGCCTAGTTATAATATTGTCAAAAATCATATCACTTGTAACGTCTAGATTTGCCTCATTCATTGCCTTCTTGTATCCATTGAGACGCTGTTCGTATACGTTTATATGCAAGGACCCTGAAAAATGAACAATGTTTTTATAACCTTGCTCAATTAAATGTTTTGTAGCTTCGTAAGCACCAGCAAAATTGTCGTTTATAACATGATCGATATTTAGGTTTTTTATAATTCGATCGAATAATACAACAGGCATGCCTCCATCAGTTGCAGCTTGAATATGAGCTCCATTTCGGGTTTCATTTGATATGGACATTATTACTCCTTCGGCTCTGTTGTTTATTAGTGTTTGCAAACCATCAATCTCTTTCGCTTGACTTTCATTTGTTTGACAAATCATTAAGTTATAACCAGCCGGATTTGTTATTGCTTCCATACCAGCAATTGCATGTGAAAAAAAATGGCGATTAATTCGAGGAATAATTACACCTATTAAGTTGCCTTTCCCTTTTCTTAAATTCGATGCCATATGATTGGGTTTATAACCCATTTCGGCTGCAGTTTTATTTACAAGTTCACGCGTTTTTTGGCTTATGCGCTTGTTGCCGCTTAATGCTCTTGAAACAGTAGATGCTGTTATATTTAAACGAGCAGCGATAGTATGTATGGTTACTTTTTGATTTTTCACTGCACAAAGTTAATAAAATTGCGCAATCGATTGTACAGGTTTTATGGGAATTATTTATTCCGACGATAACTAGCTTTATTTCTTTTATCTTTTGACAAATCAAAAGGGCTTATTGTATCAATTAAGCCAACTTTTATCGACTGCCAAATGAAGCCAAAAATAGATTTGCTTTTGTCTCGGACATAATCAACCTTCCCTTGTTTAAACCTTTTGTCGGAAGATACATTACTCTTTCGTAAAGCTAAATTGCTAATTATTGAGATTAAAATATTTTTCTCTTTACTATTTTTATGAAGAACTTTGATTTTTAAATCGTCGTATTCAAAATTCACAGTACCTGTTGAATGATTGTTATCAGCCAAAATATTAAAATTGATACCATACAACTGCCCCACAGTTTCAATCCCCGCCATAGGTTGAAGTATGCGGTTTACACTCTCTGTACTTAAATTATTTAACTGGCCATTGAATTGGAATCGATTCATAATATCGTTAACATCCATTCTTAACGAGGCCTCTATTATTGCTCCATTCATAAAATTAGATAGGATATCAAATTCAGTAAAAAGATTTGTATTTTTAATATTATGTAAATTATATCCCGACGCAAATAGATTATAAAAAGACATTCCTGCTATTGAATCTTGATTTTTAGGCCGTGCTTCAAAAAATACACTTGAATTTAATACTCGAAATGAGTCAAGTTTGAAAGACACAGGCAAATTTCTAAATAATTCAGAAAGTAATGGTTTGTTGTTTTGATTCATTTTATTGAAATGATCGTCGACCAATGCATGTATTTTAATTGAATCGATGTGAAGAGAAGAGGCTATAAATTTTGGACTGCCTGTTGAATCAAAACTCCAATCGAAATGGTTCAGGCTTACAGAATTGATATACATATTTACCCAATCATCTTTTTTACGATTAAGAACAATAAAATCGGACTTTGTGAGAGTGGGTATCAAATTAATTCTGTTGAATTGTATGTTATCATTCTGCAATTCAATATTGTAAATTTGAAGTGTAGCAATGGAATCAATTTTAACCTTAATTTCAAAGCAAGATGCGATAAGCGAACGAAACGTTAGTGGCAACGGGTTTTTAATTGTTAAGGTATCGACATTAAACGACTGTACGAATATATTTAGGTTTGATATTGAAACACTGGGTTCGAAACTCTTCTCATCATATAAATTCAAGCTTGCATTTCGAATTTCTAAATCATTTATTTGAATCCTAGTAAAAACATCTTTCCATATTTCATTTAATTTTTCTTCTTTATCGTGCACTTCATTTGATTCTGAAAATATTTCGAATGTAGGTTCATTCACAATTAATTTATCAGTTCCCAATACATGCTCAAAAAACAGTTTTTTAATACCAGGCTTTTCAATTTTAAAGTAGTCGATTGTAATTGTATTGCCTTTAGTTGTATCAGCTACTTCGTTTATCTCAATTGCTCTTATGTATAAATTCTGCTTTAAAAAATTGAGAGAAGTACTTTCGAATACAATCTCGTATTTACGGTCGGGGTTTTGGTTTAGTACTTCTGGAAGATGATGATTCAACCAATTTTGAAGTATTTTCTCTGTACCAAAAAACACTAGCAAAAGAAGAAACAGTACAATTATTGGAATTCCTAATAAATTTCTCTGTTTTAGATTCATGCGTTTAGCCTAATTAGTTAGTTAAGATATCAAAAGGTATTCAAACCAACAATTTAAAACCCTGAAATTAAAACAATTCACTTGAGTATCGTTTGGGATAATAATCTTTCAACGTAATATGAAAACAAGCCCCTAAAAAGGATTGATTGTCCCATATAGAGACTAACCTCATTCCATCCAAATAGTATCACTCTGTGCTACTTGATGTTAGTGTCGATGGCACAACAATTGCAGTTTATATATTACAACTCTTAAACCCTAAGGTTATGGATACGATTAAACAACCAAAATGTGCCAATAAATGTGAGAATTGTTACTACAATCAAATTAATAAATGTATCGCTCAAGCTGACGATGATTTTTTTATTGATATCAATATTGAAAAAAAAACCAGTAAAAAAATCATGAAAACACAGAAAAATTTACTGTCAAAAATTGAAATACACTCAGAAATATCAAGTGTAATAAATATTGCGTTCTAAAAAGAGGCTATTTGTAAAAAAATAGCCTCAACAATTAATGATGGATTCAAAATCTGTCTAAAGTAAAAGGTATAAAAATCAGGCCTTATTATAGGGGTGATAAAAATAAAATTCAGCTCCTTTATCTACTTCTGATTTCACTCCAATTTCACCACCTAGAAGTTGAACGAAGGATTTAGCAATAGAAAGTCCCAAACCAGAACCTCCGTACAATTTATTAATTGAAGAGTCAGCCTGTCTGAAACGATCAAAAATAATTTCTTGAAATTCCTTTGATATACCAATCCCTGAATCTTTCACCCAGAAATAGAGTTGCTTTCCCTCAGTTTTTACACCATATTCTACTAATCCTTTGCTTGTAAATTTCAAGGCATTTACAATTAAATTTGAAATCACTTGTGTAAGTTTAGTCTCATCGGTAATAATTTTAGCTTCTTCATCATTTAAAGTAGAGACATAGGTTATTTTCACATCTTTATTAGAATTAGAAATCTGAAATTGTTCATATAGAGTAACCAATAAATCATTTACATTAAAAGGCGCCAAATTGGAAGAGATTTGTCCCGCATCGATTGTTGAAACGTTTATAATATCGGTGATAATATGCAATAATTGATCGCTGCTATTTTGAATAATTCCATAAAAATAAGCTCTTTCATCGTTGCTTATTTCATTGTTTGAGAATAATTCGGTAAAACCAACAATAGCATTTAAAGGGGTACGAATCTCATGTGACATATTATTTAAAAAAGCAGACTTTAGCCGATCACTTTCTTCAGCCTTTTCTTTGGCATTCATTAAATCAGCTTCCAATTTTTTTCGTAGGCTAATGTCTTCACTTATTACAATAAAATTTATTATTTTATTGCTGCTGTTTTTAATGGGTGAAATTAATACAGACTCCCAATAGCTCTCCATATTTTTCCTTCGGTTTAAATGCTCACCCCTCCATTCAATACCATCGTTTAGGCTCTTCCATATTTCATCATAAACCTCGGGACTGGTATGCCCTGTTTTCAATATTCTTAACATTCGGCCTATCAGCTCAACCTCGTCATAACCCGATGTTTCCAGAAACTTTTTATTCACATACTCAATAATACCTTCAGTATTTATTATCATTATTGATGCTGGACTATGATTCATTACTGCATTTAATTTCAACAACTGCTGTTCGGTTTGCTTGCGCTGAGTTATATCTTCTTTAATGGCTATATAACTATGAATTGTACCTTGCTCGTCTCTAATAGGCGAAATAATTGCCGACTCCCAATAAAGCTCCCCATTTTTCTTTTTATTATGGAACTCTCCTTTCCATTCATCTCCATGCGAAATGGTGTCCCATAGAACTTTGTATTCATCTGTAGATTTCTCTCCTGAGCTCAAAATTCTTGGGTTTTTACCCCTAACTTCCTCAAAAGCATAACCTGTTAGGGAAATAAATTTTGAGTTCACATATTCAATATCTCCATCGAGATTGGTAATAACTATCGATGCTGGACTTTGCTCTACACCTTTCGAAAGTTGAATTATTTTTTGTTCTGCTTGTATTTTTTGAGTGATATCCCGACTAATCCCAACCAGTCCAATCAATTCGTTTTGTTCATTTCGTAAGGGATACTTTGATGAGAACAACCAATGTTCCTGATTATCTTCAAAAATATATTCTTCCTTGTGATCTAAAACAGCCTTCCCGGTATCAAAAACACGTTGATCTAATCCGCTGAATTTAAGAGCAAGTCTTTCTGGAAAAATTTCAAAATCGGTTTTACCAATAACCTGACTTTCAGAAACAAATCCTTGATACTGCAAATCAATCCGATTTGAAAACAATTTCCGCCCTTCTAAATCTTTAGCATAAATTGCATCGGGAAGATTATCGATAATTGTTCGAAGTAAAATTCGCTCTTCAGCCAATTTCTGTTCAATTTCTTTGCGATCTGTAATATTTAGAATTACACCTTGCCATAGGATAGTCCCATCGTTCTGCTTTTCGGGCATTGCATTACACAAAAGCCACTGAATTCCTTTTTTTGGAAGAACTACTCGGTATTCTTCACGCAAAAGAATTAGTTCATTTGCCGATTGTTCTATCCCTTTAATCATACGATTGAAATCGGAAGGATGAAGTCGTTCAAATATTTTATTGGCATTATCTACCACATCCTTATGATACAATTCATAAATATAATGCAGCCCTTCGCTAGCCATTGGAACCGTATATGTTCCATTTTGCATTCGTTGAATCTGAAAAACAACGCCAGGCAGATGTGACATTATTTTTTTATACTTCTCATTGTTTTTAACCAATTCCTCTTCGGCAAAAATCCGATCAGATACATCTCGAATAAAAGACTGGTAGGTACCATCTGGCTTTTTACTGGAATTCATTTCAACGGTTAGAATGTCTCCAGATTTTGTAATAATTTTCCGTTCAGCAATAATCGATTTGCCTCTTTCTAACTCGTCAAACCTTAGAGGCTTAATTGCTAACTCATTCTCAGCAAAGAGATTCGACATATGCATCCCGAGGAGTTCTTCCATGCCATAACCAGTCAATTCAATCGCTTTCCGGTTTACATATATAAAGTTCCCTTTTGTATTACCTTGCACAAAAGCATCGGGAGCAAATTCAATAAAGTTGCGGTATTTCTCTTCACTACGTATAAGTTCCGCTTCAATTTGCTTTTGATGAGTAATATCTTTGATTAAAACCTGACCTGCAGGTTCTCCTTGACAAACTAATTTAAAGGCTGAAACCTCGGCATTAAAAACGGAACCATCGAGACGAATCAACTTCTCTTCAATAGGAGGCAAATCAGCTCCTGCTGTAACTTGCATCATTCTCTTCTTCACAATTGAACGAGAATCTTCATGTACAAAGTCCAACATATTTAGGCCTAGAATATCCTCTAATGATTGAGCCCCGAGTGTAAGCAATCCATTCTTATTGGCATAAATAAGCTTTCCTTTTTGATGAATAGCGACTCCAATTGGGAGTTTGTCAATTAGTTTTTTATAATGTTCATCTAAATCGAAACATTTATTTAACTCGAGCTCTAACTCAATTTGTTTGATTCTTAAACCTCGAGCATAACTGTAAAATTCATCAGCACTTTTAGGCACATTAAAACTATCTGCTTCCTTCTCAAAAGTATCTAATGCTAATTGATGTATATCTTTTCCCATATCTTTAGACTTTCATTCTTCCCCCAAAACCTCTCAAAAATTCTCGGTAATTTATAAAAAAATAGCTAATGCTTGTTCGATTTTAAAGAATCAAGAACAAAATCAGCCATCCTTTTATTAAAAGATGGCTGTTTCAAGATCAAAATTGATCAATATTTTACCATATTACAGCTCTTTTATCTTGAGCGAGATACATAGAATCGCCTTCATTTACATCGAAAGCCTCATAAAATTCAGGCATATTTTTTAAAGGTCCTAGAACACGTAAACGGCCTAAAGAATGTACATCTTCTTTTGTAAGTCGAAGTATTTCTTTGTCGCGAGTATTGCTTGCCCAAAGATGAGCATAGGATAAGAAGAAACGTTGTTCAGGTGTGAAACCATCAATTAATTCAGTTTGGTCACTACCGTTTCTGAAGGCGGTTAAAGAAATATTTAACCCTCCCAAATCGGCAATATTTTCACCCAAAGTAAGTTTCCCATCGGCATGAACACTATCTAAAACAACGAATTCATCGAACTGATCGGTCAATACTTTTGTACGCTCATCGAATCGTTTTCCATCTTCTTCGGTCCACCAATCGTTTAGATTTCCATCTTTGTCATATTTTCTTCCTTGATCGTCGAAACCATGAGAAATTTCGTGACCAATAACGACCCCAATGGCACCATAGTTTACAGCATCATCGGCATCGAGATAAAAGAATGGAGGCTGTAGAATTGCAGCAGGAAATGCTATTTCGTTCATTAATGGACTATAGTATGCATTTACCATTTGTGGTGGCATGTACCATTCGGCTTTATCAACTGGCTTGTTGATTTGGCTACGATCGTATGCTGCACCAAAAGCTCTGGAGCGCATAACATTTGCGAAATAGCTGTCTTTTTTAATCTCTAAATCGGTATAATCTTTCCACTTATCGGGATAACCAATTTTCACATTAATGGTAGCTAACTTTTCGTGAGCCTTTATTTTAGTTTCTTCGCTCATCCATTCCAATTGATCGATTCGCATTCCTAAAGCTACACGCAGGTTCTCAACTAAATTAAGCATACGCTCTTTTGCCTCAGGTGGAAAATATTCGGCAACATATAGCTGACCAATAGCCTCGCTTAATGCATTGCTTGTTGTGCCTTGTACCCTTTTCCAACGGTCACGATTCTCTTCCTGTCCCTTCATTACTTTTCCGTAAAAGTTGAAATCCTGGTCAACAATAGCAGCTGTTAAATAAGGAGAAGCAGCATTTATAGCGCCCCAGCTCAAGTAGGCTTTCCAATCGTCAACCGGAACGTCGATCATCATCGCACTAATTTCCTTGAAGAAATCGGGCATTCCAACATTAATCTCTTCTTGGTTAGGGAATCCCATTGTATTGAAAAAACGAATCCAATCGTAATCGGGGGATAATTCAACCAAACTATGTAAATTCATTTTATTGTAAGTACGGTGCGGATCTCTTCGCTCTAAACGACTCAAAGAAGCTTTTGCTAAACGGGTTTCTAGATCCATTACTTTTTGAGCATTTTCAGAAGCGACAGCTTCACTCTCACCAATTAGTTCAAACATTTTGGCAACATGACTAATATATTCTTCTCGAATTTCGACAGAACTTTCGTCTTCATTTAAGTAGTAATCCTTATCGCTTAAACCTAAACCACCTTGATACAATTGAGCAATTACCCAATCGGAATTGTGCTTGTCGGCCGATCCAAAAAAGGAAAACAAAGTACCTGTTCCGGCATAATGCAATTTGGTAATCAGCTGCTGTACATCGGCACTTGTTTCACAAGAGGCAATCTCATTAAGATATGGCTGCAAAGGTCCAATTCCTTGTTGTTCAATTGCAACAGTATCCATTCCTATCTTGTACAAATCAGCAATTTTCTGGCCATTACTTCCTTGCTCATGTTCTTCTGAAGTAACTTTATCAAACAAAGTCTGTAATTGTTTCTCCGCTTCGTCGCGTAAAAGATCAAATGAACCAAAACGGCTTTTATCAGCTGGTAGCGGATGTTTCACTTTCCAACCACCATTTGCATAATTATCAAAATCGTCGGCAGGACTAACCGATAAGTCCATATCCGTAGGATCAATAGCTTGTACCTTTTTTTCGGTATTACAAGCATTAAATGTAGCAGCAAAAAGTACAACTGTCATAAATGTTAAAATTCTAATTTTCTTCATTGAATTAATTCTTATTTAACTGAAAAGCAATCATATAATTGGGTTAGTTATTATTGAAATTACTATTCAAGTATTATTTATAAATCGTGCAATATGCGATTAGTTTTGATTTTATAAATGTATTACAAACTTAAGAATACTATTGTTCAATTCAGTTTTTCAAATCAACCTATATATTCTAAAGAAGCGACAAATAACAAAATTATTTGTTTTAATAAGGTGATATTGCTTACATTGATAAAATTATGAGTACATATAAAATAACTTAAATTCACTCTTAAAAAATAACACAATGGCCAAAGAAAAAAGCATTCAAAAAAGCTCTTCAAAAAAGGAAGCGACAATGAGCGCTAAAGAGAAGAAAGCAGCAAAAAAAGATAAGAAGAAAAACAAAAGCTACGATTAATCTTTGTGTTGCCAACTTGTAAAAACGATTCAGTCGTTTATTTTATCTACAAAAATATTGACCTAGAAAATTGCTTTAAGCAAAATATACTTCGATTATTTTCAAAAGAAACAGATCGACCGAAATCTTTTTCAACACCATTCCCCGAGTTAAAACTCGGGGTTTTTATTTTCCTTCAAAAGAAGAAGAAGAAGAAGAAGAAGAAGAAGAAGAATCAACTATGAATTGAGCTAAAAGAGTAGTTCATTCGTTGTCTACTCACGAAGCAAAATTCATTATTTCCCTCTCCTTAAAAAGAAGGTAATGATGAGACAAAAAAAAGGCTCACCCAAATGGGCAAGCCTAACTTTTTATATTGTTCGTAAGAGACTAGTTCTCTTCTGAAACTTCAAGTGGAGCAACAGATACAAAAGATCTGTTTTTTTGTTTTCTTTGGAATACAACAGTACCATCGATTAGAGCAAACAAAGTATGATCTTTTCCCATACCTACGTTTTCTCCTGGATGATGTTGAGTACCACGCTGACGAACGATGATGTTACCAGCTTTAAGGGTTTGACCACCCCAAATTTTTACGCCTAATCGTTTAATTTCCGATTCGCGACCGTTCTTCGAACTACCGACACCTTTCTTATGAGCCATGGAATATAATTTTTTTTGTTATCCTACTATTTCTGTAATTTGAATCTGAGTTAAATACTGACGGTGTCCGTTTTTAACCCTGTAACCTTTTCTTCTTTTCTTTTTGAAAACAATAACTTTGTCTCCTTTAACATGCGAAAGAACTTTTGCAGTTACTTTTGCGGCTTTAACAACCGGAGTTCCAACTTTAACTTTTCCGTCGTTATCAACCAACAATACTCTGTCTATTTCAACAGTTTCTCCTTCTGGAGTTTCCAAGCGGTTCACGTACAATTTTGTGTCTTTTTCGACTTTGTACTGCGATCCGTTAAAATCAATAATAGCGTACATTTTATTTCTCTTATTCATTCTGTTCGGAAGGCGGAAGAACCAAATGGTCTTCACTTTTCAGGCCAACACGAAAACTTTCGGATTGCAAAAGTAGATAATTTTCAATGATTGCCAAATAATTAGCCTAAAAAATACTAGTCAGATATCGATATTTATGTAGGCTGCTTTTTGGCTGTAATTGCTAAGCATCTCCCATATGCTAAGCAAGAAAAACCATCTCCAAGATTAAAAACAGAATTCATTACTCAAAGTAAAAACAATTTTTATCTTTGTTTGAGTTGAATACCGATTTCAATTTATTCTATGCTCAAAGTAAAGTTAAACGTTTTAGGGCTTTCTGTTAGCCAAACCCAAACTGGTGCCTATGCATTAGTTTTAGTCGAGGAGAATGGAGACCGAAGAATCCCAATTATCATTGGGCCAGTTGAGGCTCAGTCTATTGCCATCCAATTAGAAGGACTACATCCACCACGTCCATTAACCCACGACCTTTTTAAAAATATTTCAAAAGCATTTCAAATAGAATTATTGGAAGTAATCATTTATAAACTCGAAGAAGGAATTTTTTATTCTGAGCTGATTTGTGAACAGGGAGGAACACGCGTTGCTATCGATTCGCGTACCTCCGATGGTGTTGCCTTGGCACTCCGTTTTAAATGTCCTATTTATACTACCGAAGATATATTGGAAAAGGCTGGAATTGTAATTGAAATTTCTGACGAGCTGGAAGAAGATGAAGTTATAGACGATTTCATTACTACTGAACCTAAAAACAAATACGAAAAAAACTCTTTGGATGAATTAGATCACCTACTACACGAAGCCATTGGAGATGAAAATTACGAGTTGGCATCTGAAATTCGCGATGAAATTTCCAGACGAAAAGAAGGCAATTAACCTCATAAACTTAAAAAAATGAAGCAATTTTTATTTTTGGTATTCCTCGTGAGTACTATGCTTTTTAATGTTAATCCTATTTTAGCTGCAACAACAGATACAATTCAAGCCAATACAACTTCTGTAACAGAAGTGCTAAATCAAACTGATAAATCTAGTCTGCTTCTAAATCAAACAGTTTCCGATGGTTTTAGCTTTATGTCGTTATTGCGAGGCATATTGGGTGTTGTTTTTCTGCTTGCATTAGGATTTCTATTCAGTAATAACCGTAAGGCAATTCCTTGGAAAACAGTTTTTGTAGGATTAGCACTTCAAATTGCTTTGGCCGTTGGGATTCTTAATGTCCCTTTCGTTATGTGGATTTTTGAGTTTTTCGGAAAAATATTTGTAGTTATTCTAGATTTTACAAAAGCGGGTACTGAATTCCTTTTTGCAGGATTCTTAGACGTTGAAAAATATGGATTTATTTTTGCCTTTCAGGTTTTGCCAACCATTATTTTCTTTTCTGCTTTAACGAGTGTTTTATTCTATTTTGGAATAATTCAAATTGTTGTTAAAGGAATGGCTTATGTATTCTCTCGCCTAATGGGCTTGTCAGGTGCCGAAGCTTTATCGGTTGCCGGAAATATTTTCTTAGGTCAAACCGAATCGCCTTTAATGATAAAAGCTTACCTATCCAAGATGTCGGATTCCGAAATGTTATTGGTAATGACAGGAGGAATGGCAACACTAGCAGGAGGTGTTTTAGCAGCCTACATTGCGATGTTGGGTGGCGACGATGCTCAACTACGATTAGAATTTGCAAAGCATCTTTTAACGGCATCGGTAATGGCTGCTCCAGGAGCAATTATTTTTTCAAAAATGATAGTGCCACCTGTGGGTAAAGTCGATAAAAATGTTGAAGTATCAAAAGATAAATTCGGTGATAATCCTTTGGAAGCAATCACCACAGGAACTTCAGAAGGAATTAAGTTAGCTGTTAATGTGGCTGGAATGTTACTGGCATTTATCGCATTCATTGCCATGTTTAATTTCATATTACGCAAGATTGGTGGCATTGGCGATTTGAACGAATCAATTGCTCAAATGACCGATGGTAAATATGCAAACTTGTCGTTGCAATTCTTATTAGGATACATTTTCTCGCCAATAATGTGGCTAATTGGAGTACCATTAAAAGACATCACTTTAGTAGGACGTTTATTGGGTGAAAAATTAATAATGACCGAATTCATTGGATACATTAGTTTGGCCGAGATGAAGGCGGCTGGTTTATTCACAAGCACAAAATCAATAATAATGGCTACCTATATTTTGTGTGGCTTTGCTAACTTTGCATCCATCGGAATTCAAATTGGTGGAATTGGATCTTTAGCACCCAATAAGCGAACATTATTGTCGAAATACGGTTTAAAAGCATTATGGGCAGGAACATTGGCATCCTTGCTATCAGCAACCATCATCGGAATGATTCTGGGCTAAGTATTAATTATTGTCAGTAGCAGTCATTTTTTCTAATGACTAACAACTAGTGGCTAATGGCTTTGTAAGATGAAACAATATTTAAATTTATTACAACATATTATCGATTCTGGAGTAAAGAAAGAGGATCGAACAGGCACCGGAACGATCTCCACTTTTGGACATCAAATGCGCTACGATTTACAAGAAGGTTTTCCTTTAATTACAACCAAAAAATTGCACTTGAAATCAATCATCCATGAACTGCTTTGGTTCTTAGATGGCGATACCAATGTGAAATATTTGCAAGATAATGGAGTACGTATTTGGAACGAATGGGCCGACGAAAATGGAGACTTGGGCAACATCTACGGATTTCAATGGCGCTCTTGGCCCGATTATAAAGGAGGAAGTATCGATCAAATTTCAGAAGTGATTGATACAATAAAAAACAATCCCGATTCACGTCGTATGATTGTTAGTGCTTGGAATGTTGCCGATATCCCGAATATGAATCTACCTCCATGTCATGCATTTTTCCAGTTTTATGTAGCCGATGGAAAACTCTCATGCCAGTTGTACCAACGAAGTGCCGATAGCTTTTTAGGAGTTCCCTTTAACATTGCCTCGTATGCATTATTGACCATGATGATGGCACAAGTAACTGGACTACAATCTGGAGAATTTGTCCATACAACTGGCGATACGCATATCTATACCAATCATTTGGAACAAGTGAAATTGCAATTGTCTCGAAAGCCTTTTGCATTACCAAAAATGAAAATTAATCCAGATGTAAAAAGCATCTTCGATTTTAAATACAACGATTTTGAATTGGTCGATTACGAAGCACATCCGCATATAAAAGGGATTGTTGCGGTTTAAATTAATGAACTGAAAAACTGAAAGTACTGAGTAAACTGAAACAGGAAATCAGTTTAAGATAGGTATCCAGTAACGAGTATCAAAAAACCAGAACATGATTCATAAGAATATTTCCATTATAGTAGCCATTGCGCAGAATTTTGCCATCGGTAAGAACAACGATCTACTCTTTCACTTACCCAACGATCTTAAACGTTTTAAGGCAATCACAACCGGAAAAACTATAATAATGGGACGCAATACCTTGTTGTCGCTTCCTAAATGGCCTTTGCCTAACAGAAGACACGTGGTGATTTCCGATAATCCAGAGGATCAGTTCGAAGGCTGCGAAATGGCATCATCTGTTGAAGAAGCAATAAAACTGGTAAAAACCGATGACGAAGCTTTTATTATTGGTGGAGGAATGGTTTATCGGCAGTTTTATCCATTAGCTGGAAAGTTATATTTAACGCTTGTTCATAAAGATTTTGATGCCAATGTTTTCTTCCCTGAAATTGATTATACACAATGGAAAGAAGAAAATCGGGAGGATCACTTCGACGAAAAAAATGACTTCTCTTATTCCTATTTAGACTTGCTTCGTTAAAACAAAACAACATTTTAGTCTCTTATCGCATTTCTATTTCTAGATTTGTAGAAATTTACATGCACAAAAGAATTTCTTTAAAATAAATTACTGATTCACACTGTCATAACAAGAGGTTAATTGTGGCAATTACAATAAATATAAACTTATGAATATCGTTCTTTTCGATGCTTCAAACAGAGAAGCCCTTTTTCCCGTATCAACAACTCGTCCTATAGCTGAAATCAGAGTAGGTATGTTTACCATTGTTGAAAAATGGGAAGCAATAGTGAATCATAAAGTCTCAGCTTTGGTTCCATCCTATTTAGCAAAAAAATTTCCTGCAAAAATGGAAAGTCAAAATACTTTTGTTAATGGAGCGGTATTGCCAACAAAAGCATTGTTTGAAGAAATTCAGAAACTTGAAAACAATCAAAAATTAGTTCAAGGCAATACTTTAGTTGCATTTGTATCTGAATCTGTTAAATGGAACAACATAGAAAAGTTAAGTGCTAATTTTGATCATATTGAATTAAAACTGGAACTGAATAGCATTGGCAAAACTTGGGATATTGTAAAGAATTTAAAATCAGAGTTGATCAACGATTTTGATTTATTAGGTGACACATTTACAAAGGCAAATGTTCCCGAATATACAACGGCAATATCAGCTGAGAATATAATAGTAGGTGCAAACGTGAAAATTGGTGCTTGTATTCTTAACGCTTCTGAAGGTAAAATTGTAATCGACGATGAAGCAGAAATAATGGACGGTGCAATTGTAAAAGGGCCGGTATACATTGGAAAGCATTCAACAATTAAAATGGGAGCTAAATTGTATGGTGCAGTTTCAATTGGTCCCTATTGCAAAGTTGGTGGAGAATTAATTGAAACGATATTTCAAGCCTATTCAAATAAAGGACACGATGGTTTCATTGGGCATTCCTATTTAGGCGAATGGTGTAATTTAGGTGCCAACACCAATATTTCAAACCTGAAAAATACCTACGAGCAAGTTCGCCTTTGGAATTACACTTCTGGTAGTTTTGAAAAGACAGGCATGCAGTTTTTGGGTTTAATAATGGGCGATCATTCCAAAACTGGAATTAATACCATGCTAAATACTGGTTCTGTAATTGGTGTAGCCTGTAATATATATGGGGCAGGATTCCCTCGGAATTTCATCCCCGACTTCACAATGGGTTCGTCTCGTAAAATGGAACTTTTCCCCCTAAAGAATGTTTACAAAATGGCCGAGGTGATGATGAAAAGGCGTAATCTAGAGTTTGATGACATAGATAAAAATGTGCTTTTAGCAATAATTGAAAATACTAAAATGCTCCGAAAATAATTGTTTTCACTTTTGGCACAGCTATTGACAAACACTCCGATCGGTTTGATTGTTATATCAAGCGAGACACATTGACAGCAAAAAAAAGAAAGCACATTATATGGCAGATAAAGATTTAAAAAACAATAAAAGTTTTATTTTGACTGGGTTAGGAGGCGATGATTCTGATTTCATTCCTATCATTGCCGACGGTGGAGAAGAGGAGTTAGTGGTAAACGATATGCCATCTGCTCTGCCAATTTTACCACTTCGAAATACCGTTTTATTTCCTGGAGTGGTTTTACCAATCCAGGTTGGAAGACACAAATCGTTAAAACTTATTCGTGAGGTATACAAGAACGAAGGAGTGCTAGGAACTATTGCACAACGAGATCCTGATGTTGATGATCCTAATGCCGAAGATATTTATGGCTATGGTACCATTGCTAAAATCTTGAAAATTTTAGAAATGCCCGACGGGAGTACAACTGTTATTATCCAGGGAAAACAACGTTATAAATTGTTGGAAATTGTTTCCGACGAACCCTACCACACAGCAAGTGTAGTAAACCTCACCGACATTCAGCCTGTTGGTAAATCCCCTGAATTTGAAGCCATTGTTGAATCGCTAAAGGATATTGCAATTAAAATTGCGAAGAATTCAAGTAACATTTCACCCGAGGCAACATTTGCAGTTCGGAATATCGAAAACCCATCTTTTTTAATCAACTTCATTTGCTCAAATGCAGAAATTAAAGTTGAAGAAAAACAAGGCTTACTCGAAATCGATGATTTACGCGAAAGAGGAATCCAAACGGTTTCGTACTTAGTGCGTGAATTACAAATGGTTGAGTTGAAAAAAGATATTCAATCGAAAGTGAAAACAGATATGGATCAGCAACAACGAGAGTATATGCTGAACCAACAAATGAAAACCATTCAAGATGAATTGGGCGGTAATCCTTTAGAAAAGGAAATAGAAGAGCTTAAAGAAAAAGCAGCAAAGAAAAAGTGGAGTAAAGAAGTGGGTGAAGTTTTTGATAAAGA
Source organism: Prolixibacteraceae bacterium (assembly GCA_027859005.1). Taxonomy (GTDB): domain Bacteria; phylum Bacteroidota; class Bacteroidia; order Bacteroidales; family Prolixibacteraceae; genus Roseimarinus. The sequence continues at coordinate 26,439 of JAQIBQ010000193.1, forward strand.
AGTTGATAAACTTTACCGATTGAACCCTGCTGCTGGAGAATATTCAATTCAACTTACCTACGTTCAAACCCTTTTAGAATTACCTTGGAATGAATTTTCGAAGGATAACTTCAACATGAAACATGCTGAGGATACTTTAGAAGAAGATCACTATGGTTTAGAATTGGTAAAAGAACGTATTCTTGAACATTTAGCTGTTATAAAGCTAAAAGACGATATGAAATCGCCAATTATCTGTTTGTATGGACCTCCGGGAGTTGGGAAAACATCTTTGGGCAAATCGGTTGCTAAGGCATTAGACCGTAGCTTTATCCGAATGAGTTTAGGCGGGTTACACGATGAGGCAGAGATTCGCGGGCACCGTAAAACATACATCGGAGCAATGCCAGGGCGTATTATTCAAAACATAAAAAAAGCTAAAACGTCTAATCCTGTTTTCATTCTTGATGAAATTGATAAAGTATCGAACGACTTTCATGGAGATCCAGCTTCTGCTTTGTTAGAAGTGTTAGATCCAGAACAAAACTTTGAGTTTCACGACAATTACCTTGAAGTAGAATACGACTTATCGAAAGTTATGTTCATTGCAACTGCGAACACGCTAAATACAATAAGCCAGCCCTTGCGCGACCGCATGGAATTAATCGAAGTTAGTGGATACTTGGTAGAAGAAAAGGTTGAAATTGCTAAGCGACACTTACTTAAGAAGCAATTAAAAAATCATGGTATAGATGAGACTTACATGACTATTGGCGAGGGTGTTTTTGAATTCATTGTTGAAAAATACACCCGTGAATCAGGCGTTCGTGAATTGGATAAACAATTGGCAAAATTAGTACGTCGTGTTGCACGAAAAGTTGCTTTTGAAGAAGAATACAATAAAAATATCGACATTGAAATCGTCCAAGAGTATTTGGGTGTTCCTCGTTTTTTGAAAGAAAAATATCAAGGAAACGAATTTGCTGGAGTTGTTACAGGACTTGCATGGACTGCAGTAGGTGGCGAAATACTATACGTTGAAACTAGCTTGAGTAAAGGAAAAGGTGGATTAACCTTAACTGGTAATTTAGGCGAAGTTATGAAAGAATCTGCAATGCTTGCTTTAGAATACTTAAAAGCACATGCCGACGAATTGAACTTAAGCTCAGAAGTGTTTAGCAACTGGAATGTTCATGTTCACGTTCCCGAAGGTGCAATACCTAAAGATGGACCTTCTGCAGGTGTTACGATGGTTACTTCATTGGCTTCAGCTTTCACTCAACGCAAAGTTAAGCGAGACCTTGCAATGACTGGTGAAATTACTCTTCGAGGTAAAGTCTTACCCGTGGGAGGCATTAAAGAAAAAATACTGGCAGCAAAACGCGCAGGAATAAAAGAAATTATTCTTTCAGAAGAAAACCGCAAAGATATCAATGAAATAAAAGACATATACATTAAAGGTCTTAAGTTCAATTTTGTAAATAAAATTACCGATGTTTTAAGTCTTGCATTACTTAAAACGAAGGTCGATAAGCCTATAAACATTAAGTAAATAATCTATTTACGATAAAAAAAGGTCGCACTTTATGTGACCTTTTTTTATCGTATAACATTTCTATTGTGCTTCAAAAAGTACTTTATTGCTTTGTCTTATTTTATGTATTATTTTGCATAGTGTTAAGATTAAGTATTTGGTCTAAAAATTTGAGAGATGAGAAAGTGGATTATTTCCCTTGTATTGGTTTTTTTGGGAATTCAGGTTGCTGCCGAAACCATAACTAAGAATGAAGCTAGAATTGTAGCGGTTAATTGGTTTAATTCTACTGGATACGAGGAATTCAACTTACATGATATCCAACACGTAGAGTCATTAATAAATGAAAATTCTACACTAATATATATTGTGTCCTTTAATCCTAAGGGTTGGGTAATGGTTTCAGGAACCGACAAAGTTGAACCCATTTTAGGCTATTCTTTCAATTCGAATTTCAACCTTGAAAATCAACCAGTTCAAGTAGAAGAATGGCTTAATGGGCTTAAAGAAGAGATCATCATAGCGCATTCTGAAGACTACATTCCAAATGTAACCTTAAAGGATAAATGGGCTGACTCGAAAAATCAAATTAATGAAAAGATTTATTTAAAATCCGTTAATGTTGCTAATGTAGGCCCATTATTATCCAGCACCTGGGATCAAGGCACTTATTACAACGAATTAGCTCCTGTTGACCCATCAAGTTATGCAGGGAACGACCATGTATGGATTGGCTGCGTTGCCACAGCAGTAGCACAAGTAATGAAATATTGGGAATATCCTTTAACTGGAGTTGGTTCACACAGCTACACTCATCCCGATTATGGATTGCAGAGTGCTGATTTTGGATCTTCAATTTACAATTGGGCCGCAATGCCCGATCACCTTACAGCACCAAATACTGAAGTTCAAAAATTGAGTTATCATGTAGCTGTTAGTATTGATATGGATTTTGATCCTATTGGCTCAGGTGCTTATATGATTGATGCTCAAAATGCTTTAATCAATTACTTTAAATACAATACCACCATATTTAATCCATTAAAAAGTGATTGGAGTAATTATGAATGGGAAAACATGATTAAATATGAATTAGACAACAATAGGCCCGTTTTATATGCTGGCTATAATTATTCAAATACGAGTGGACATGCATTTGTTTGTGATGGTTATTCCGATAATTTTTTCCATTTTAACTGGGGTTGGGCTGGTTATGCAAATGGCAACTTTCGACTCAATCTTTTAGATCCAGGAACAGGTGATTATTCCTACAATCAATCTGCTTTATTAGGAGTTGAACCAATCACTCCTACTGCCATAGCATCTCCTTTTCTCGAGAGTTTTGAATCGGCTAATTCAGGCGATTTTAAGCTTGTAGGAAAAACAAGTATTAGCAATACTGTGGCTCATTCAGGTAGTAATAGTATCTTATTAAGTGAAGCTTCTTTTTCATCTTATTCAAAGAATACAGCATCGATCTCTTTTATTGCCCCAGCGCTTGGTCAAATTAGCTTTTGGGTGAAGCGAAGTACTCCCGATACATCACTTTTTAATCAGCAGTCGGCAGTTTTAATGCCTGCGTATGGCTCTTCTGAATTACGCACTTTTTTTGATGGAGATTTTACCGATACCGATTGGGTAAATTACGTAGCTGATATTTCGGAATATGCTGGCCAATTAGTGCGCTTACAATTTGTGCAAGAGAATTACGACGTGGAGAAAGAACAATGGATGTATATTGATGATGTGGTTGTTTCTGGAATTAATCAAAATTTAGCACCATTCATTCCTTCAATTCCATTTCCAGTCGATAATGAAGTAAGGGTGGAACTTTCGCCTGTTTTGAAATGGTCAGGAGGAGACCCAAACGGAAATGAGGTAAGCTATTCAGTATTCTTTGGAACTACACCAAACCCACCCAAGGTAACTACTGTGTACGATAATGAATATATACCCGATGGACTTGCTCATTCTACAAAATATTATTGGAAAATTGTATCGGACGACGGAGCAGCGCAAAGTGAAGGACCTGAATGGAATTTCACAACACGCAACCTGCCTCCAAACATGGCTCTTTGTAGAATCGATAATATCACAAGCAGTTCAGCAACTGTATGTGGACAAATTATTAGCGACAACAATTCAACAATATATAAACGGGGAATATGTTGGGATGAAAAATTAAACCCACAACTAATCGATAATTATGCCTATTCAGATTTTAATACAAATGTATACTCTTGTGAATTAACCAACCTAAAACCTTACACCAAATATTATGTGCGTTCATTTACTGAAACAAGTGAAGGAACAGCTTTTAGTCAGAATGATGTCTTCACTACGTTAACCGATATCCCAACTGTTTCGGCACTCAGTGTTAACAATATAAAAAGATCGTACGCAACGATTATGGGTGCAATACCAGCCTTTAACGACAGCTCAATTTTTAGCAGAGGAGTAGCTTGGTCTACTGAATCTGGTTTTGATCCATTATTAGCAACCCGAGTGAAAGAAGTCGGAAATTGGAATTCAATCGATAGCTTCGAAGTTTTTGTGAATAATTTACCTGGTCCTGCAGTCATTTATTATAGAGTATTTGCCGAAAATTCGGTTGGAATAAACTATTCCGATGAAAATAATTTCATTACAAGAAACAGTATTCCTTCCATCAATTTAGATGAAGACAACAGCAGTGATAGCAAAACAATTAATTTCAAAGGAGTAGTTGTTGAACAAGAAACTGATGGTTTTATTTGTGACGATGATGTTACAATTTCAGATGCCGATGGAGATACCATTCAACAAATGAAAATTATTGTTGAAGCTCAATTATTCAATAGCCAAGAATTCTTAATGTTTCCCGAAAATGTTTTCAATCTACTTGTTGATGGAAACAACACCGATACGTTGATAATTGCATCAATTGATTATATAAGCAATTCAGATTGGGAAACCATACTTAAACATGTTGGGTTTTGGAGTGGAAGCGATGCTCCTGATTCTGAATTCATCAGAGAGGTTTCAGTCACCATAAACGATGGGTTTGACAATAGCAATAAAGCTACATCTTTTCTAGCAATTCAACCCGTGAATGATGCCCCCGTGAATGTATTGTTGCCAAAACTTAGTGTGAATCCTTTGTTTAATGATACAGTAACTGCAAATATTGGAGTTTGGGCCGATGAATTAGATGAGACCAATTGCGATCATTCTTTTTCTCATCAATGGCAAATATTGTCAGAAAACGAAGTGATCGATGTTGAAAATGCAACTTCAACAGAACTATTCATTTCTGAAGAATTTTGTGGTTCTAAATTTAGAATTGCAGAAACAGTAATTGACTCTTATTGTGGTGGAAACAATGTGGTTAATGCCGAAGTTGAAAGCGAATGGTATCAGATTCGAAAAGCAGAACAAACAATTGCTATCGATTTAATTCCAACTCAAAAATATAGTCATACCCCTTATGTGCTTTCTGGCGTTTCGAGTTCAGGTTTGCCACCTAAATTCTCAATAAATTCAAATATTGCACACATTTCGAATGATACGTTGTATATGGATGCAGTAGGTGTAGCTGTAGTTTCATGTATTCAAGAAGGAAACAGTTGCTACAATGCATCAGAGAAAGCATTCCGAATACTTACCATAAATCCGGGGGAACAAGAGATCCTTCTCTCAAGTCCCGACACTTTGAATTTTTCCGATAAATGGATTCCAACTTTTGCTGAATCGTCGGCCGGATTGCCATTGCAAGTATCAAGTTCAAATAATTCTATTGCATCTTTTTCAAACGATACCATTTTTCTAAATGGTACAGGTGATGTTGAGCTTACTTTTGAACAAGCAGGAAATGAATTCATATCGGCAGCAAAAACCGTTAAAGCAAGCTTTTATGTCGATAAAGGCGAACAAATTTTCACTTCAACTATCACATCAGAGTATAAATATGGTTCAGCTAATGTTGATGTTGAATTCGAATTTTCATCAAATTTGGAGCCTGTAGTTGAGATCTCAGATACTTCAATCTTAAAATACAATAACAATTCACTTCAAATAATTGGAGTTGGCGATTGTATTATTACTATTAATCAGACAGGTAACGAATATTATCATCCGTTTACTGAAAGAAGGTATGCAGTACAGGTATTAAAAGGAGATCAACAAATTGAGCTTCAAACGAATGATCAATTAAGGTTTGGTCAAGGCAACATTGACTTAAATGTATTTTCAACAACACTACTTCCATATCAAATTAGCTCTTCCGACACTTTAGTTGTAAAACTAATTGACGACTTGTGGTCCATTGTTGGGGTAGGTGATGTGAAACTTATTGCAACAAGCTTGGGAAATGAGTTATGGAATGAAGCATCAAGCGAAACAACATTAACAATACTAAAAGGAATTCAAGAAATTAGTGTTCCCGACAGCATTTTCAAATACTACGGCGATGAGGATTTCACACTCGAAGTTACTACCAATAATGGACTTAGCGAATTTGAAATTAACTGCTCTGACGACCTTGTTTCAATCGATGCAAGTAACAACATAAGTATTCAGGACATTGGAAAAACCTTTTTGCAAGTTACTGAACCAGGAAATAATAACTGGTTGGTATTTTCAGCAGAAGTCGTTCTATTTATAAACAAAGGGATACAAAGCATTTCATTTGAGCCCATTCAACCCACAAGGTATGGCGACGAAGCAATTCAGCTTGAAGCCATTACAAACTCCGCTTTGCCAATCAGTTTTGTGTCTAACAACACTGAAATTGTAAAGGTCGAAGGTTCAAAATTATTGGTGCAAAATGCAGGTTCAACAACAATACTTGCGATTCAAAGTGGAAACGATTTTTGGAGTGCTGCAGCAAATGTTTCACATGAAGTTGTAATACACAAAGGAATTCAAAGAATAGAAACACTGTTGGACGAAGTGCTTACTACAAGCAATGTAATCACTAAAACAGATTATTCAGCAAGCTCTGGTCTCGAAATTAGTGAATTTGTTTCTTCAGATCCCTCAATTTTAAATGTTGAGAAAGATGAGTTTATTATACACCGAAGAGGTGAAGTTGAAATAGCGATTTCACAATTTGGAAACCAAAACTTTGAGGCTGTTGATTCAGTGTTTCGTTATAAGATTCAGTTCCCCGTTGGAATTTATGAATTAGAAAAAACTACAATTTCAATTTACCCTAACCCAACGAAACAATTTGCAACAATCTCGATAAAGGGTGCTGCTGAGTTTCCTCTGAATTTAAAGGTTATTAATGCGTTAGGGCAAATTGTATTTAGCAAGGTTGTTGATTTACCTGATGTTAGCTTTGATGTGTCGGAATATAATGCAGGAGTATATTTTGTTGTTATTAAATCAGACCGCAATTATATTGTAGAAAAATTATTAGTTGAATAAGAATTCAGATTGAATACACTTCTTTCAACGTGAATTTTTAAAGAATAAGTATCTTTGGCAGACTAAAAAAGAGCTCATGCCAATCGAAGAACTATATCAGAATAGTGTTGAATTACTCAAGAATTTAATTCAAACACCTTCCCTATCTCGTAAAGAGGAAGATGCTGCTGCATTAATTCGCGAGTATTTATTGCATCACGACATTCCATTTAAAACCCTATTAAACAATACTTGGTGTGCAAATAAGCATTGGGACAATTCCAAGCCAGTAGTACTATTAAATTCCCACATTGATACGGTTAAGCCTGTTGATGGTTGGACATATGATCCGTATAAAGCTACCATTGAAAGTGGAAAATTGATAGGACTGGGAAGTAACGATGCTGGTGGTCCATTGGTTTCTCTTTTAGCAGTTTTCACCCATTTTTATTCCATCGAGAACTTGCCTTTCAATATGCTTTTTGCTGCTACTGCAGAAGAAGAAGTTTCAGGCAAAAATGGCATGGCAATCCTAACTGCCGAGCTTGAAAAAGTTGATTTTGCAGTAGTAGGTGAACCAACAAAAATGGAATTGGCAGTAGCCGAGAAAGGCTTATTAGTGATGGATTGTACAGTAAAAGGAAAAGCAGGACATGCCGCAAGGAACGAAGGCATCAACAGCATTTACCTCGCTATGGAAGAGATTGAAAAAATTAAAACCTTTCAATTCGATAAAGTTTCGCCTCAACTTGGAGAAGTTAAAATGACAGTAACTCAAATTAATGCAGGATTTCAACACAACGTAGTTCCTGATACTTGCAATTTTGTTATTGATGTTAGAACCAACGAATGTTATCCCAATAACGAGATTATCCAAATAATAAACGATTTACTTACTTGTGAAGTAAAGCCAAGGTCTAATAGGTTGAATTCTTCAGGTATCGAAATGGAACATCCCTTTGTAAAAAAAGCAAAACATATGGGTATAAATTGTTACGGCTCCCCTACCCTAAGTGATCAATCGTTAATGGATTACAAGTCGGTTAAAATGGGGCCTGGAGATTCTGCTCGTTCGCATACAGCAAATGAATTTATTTATCTTGAAGAAATCAGAAAAGGAATTGAAAAATATATTCTGTTATTCGAAGGACTAGTTTTGGAATAAGGAATAATCAATCATATTATTCAAATCCTGTGTGTTAATTGTAGGAGCTGGAATTGTGAAGCTGAAAATTGAGCCATTAGGCCTATTCTTTTCGCACCAAACTTTCCCGCCCAAAAGAATTACATAATTTCTCACGTTTGATAAACCAAGACCTGGACCGCCTTTTATTTTCTTTAAAGTTTCTGCTCCTTGCACAAAAGGATCAAAAATAATATCGTATTCATCTTCATTAAGCCCACAACCAGAATCTGAAATATGAAAAAGATACTCAGCTTCCATTCTTAAACAGGTTAGCTCAATAATACCTGTATCAGTAAACTTCATTGCATTATCGAACAAATTATTCAAAATAAGTTTGAGCTTATCTTTGTCGGTATGTATCGTATAATCTAGGTTTTCAATATTAATTGAAAGTTTAATGTTTTTTTTAGAACTTCCTATCTTATTATTAAGCTCTAATTCTAAGGCCTTAATAAGGCCAAATATCTTAAACTTTTCCTTTTTAATTTTTACTCTACCAGTTTCTATAATTGCTAAATGAAAAATTTGATCAATTAATTTCAATAAAGTTTCACTATTCTGACTTATAAGCGTTGCATACATTTTCTTCGATAGTAAATCAGCGTCTTCCTGAACAATTAATTCAGTAAAACCCATGATCCCATTCAATGGTGTTCTTATTTCATGGCTCATATTAGCCAGAAATAAACTTTTTAGATTGTTAGATTCTTCGGCCTTTTGAATTGCGAGTTCTAAGCGTTTGGTACGTTCAGTAATTTCATTAGAAAGTTTATAAATTGCACCTTTCAATTTTTTATTATTCTTCTCTTTCTTTCGAAGAGTTTTAACTAGGGTCTGCTGAGAAAGTTGCACTATAGATTTTATCGATTTCTAATTTTCCTGAATTATGTTTGGATTATGAACAGTAAGCTACAGGTTTTAACGAAATCCTGACAATAATAAC
>JAQIBQ010000240.1 GCA_027859005.1 Prolixibacteraceae bacterium
CTGAGCTAATCGCCCTTGCCATTATTTTCAAAGGCGATGCAAATATAAATCAATGTTTTTTCTCTGCAAATATTTACGCACATTTTATTCAAAAAAATGTCGACTTTTTTAGAGTCGACATATCACAAACGGCACAATATCTTTATATTTTTCTCTATATGAGCTCCTTAGCCCTTTCTAGAATTGCAGTGTCATCCAATAGAACTATACCTCCATCGGGACCTGGTTCCATGTGTATACCTACTGATTTGCCATTTTCGTAATTAGCACCTCCAAAATAATTCCTGACAGTCTCAACTTCTACTTCAAATTCCTCTGATAATTGTCTGATAGAACCGTCAGGCAAACTGTCTTTGATTTTTCGAAGTTCATTAAATGTTATCTTTTTTGTCATGGCACGAAATTTATGGGTTATAAAATGATATATATTTAACTCTTTAGACCTATAAATTTAAAAGAATATTTATAAACGGAAAGTGCTATAGAATATGATTTCAAATTAATTTCACTATTTCAAACTTTTATTTGAAAAAATCCACTCTATTTTAATTCTATTAATGCTTACTTATCAATACTTCCGTCAAAAAACACAAAAAGTCAAACTCAATAAAAAAATTGAGTGATTTAACATTTTTTAATAAGAACTCTCAGAAAAGCTATTCTCACATTCATAGATGGATTGTTGCAATTCGGGTCGAAAATTTAGTGTAAATAATTTCTTATTTTCTCGAGAAGGATAAACACGGTTCGACATAAATATGAATATCAACTGATTTTCAGGATCGGCCCATGCAAAAGTTCCTGTAAAGCCAGAATGTCCAAAACTTTCCTTACTAACAGCAATAGCAGGATATGCATCTTTCAATTTTTTATTTGCATTATCGATATAGGGCTTATCAAACCCTAAGCCTCTTCTGTTTTCGTTTTCTTCATATTGAATTCTAGTAAATTCTTTGATGGTTTCAGGCTTTAAATAATTAAAATCACCATAGGTACCACCCAACAGATAAAACTGCATTATTTTGGCTAAATCGTTTGTTCTACCAAACAATCCGGCATTACCTGAGACTCCTCCGAGCATTGCAGCTCCTTCATCATGCACAACCCCCTGCAAAAGTTCTTTCCGAAACAAATCATCTTGTTCGGTTGGAACAAATATGTTTTTGGTGAATTTAGTATAAGGATTATAACAAACAGACGAAGCACCTAATGGCTTATAGAAGGAATCATATAGGCATTGCTCGTATACACTTCCGGTAATATTCGATATCATATCGGGAAATAAATAAAATGCTAAACCAGAATAACGATACTTTTTTTCGCTCATTTCAAGTTCTGTTATCGCTTTAAACATTTTCTTTTTATAATGTTTATGGATGTATAAATTGGAAGCTACTCTATAAGGAAAATTGGATGAAGGTCTGGTTCGAAGAAACCTTTTCTTAAAATCATTATTTTTTTTTAACGTACTCACATAAAACGGAATCCAAGGCTTGAACCCAGACTGATGTGCTAAAATCTCCCGAAGAGTTATACTCTCCTTATTCGTATTTCTGAAATCTGGCCAATAGGAACTAAAAGGTTTATCTAGATCGAGAACTGAATCCTCAGTAAATTTCATTAAAATAGGTAAGGGACCGGTAATTTTTGTTAAAGAAGCCCAATCGTAAAGATCATCCTTTTTCAAAATTGTGATACTATCGTAAGTGTGAAAACCATAACTTTCGTGATAGATAACCTTGCCATTTTTTGCCACTAAAACTTGACATCCAGGAAATATTTTTTCTTTAATTCCATAGTTTGCAAATGAATCAATTTTTATTTTCAACAATTTCGAGTCAAAACCTTCCTCTTCGGGTATTGTATATTTTAATCTACCGTTTTTTTTTAGTTCATATCCAATTCCTTCCTTAAAGTATTTTGAAATTGATACTGGGAGTTTACTATCGCATCCAATTGCACCAAAAATAATTTGAGCGGCATAATCTTGTGCCCAATAACTCTCACCATAGCTTACCAATAATGCCTCACTTAACTCAAGTGATTTAAATTGAGTCAAAGCATAAGGATTTGAGAAGAAAGCAAGAATCGAATTTGTATTCAAACAAACTTCTTTAACTACTTTTTTGTGTACTTCCTTAATTTTATAATTTTTTGAATTTGAAAGACTGGTTCCATGCACTCCCGCAATAACTAGGTTATATGATTTTAACGTAGTTATCAGTTTATTAATTTCAACTTCACTCGCATCTAAACCAATGTGATAATTATCTATTTCCATATACTTATTCAAGCGATTTTGGAAATGAGTAATATTTTCCTTGCCAATAGATAGCGATGCAATTTTCAATGTATCTAGTCGTTGCAATGGAAGAATTGAATTTTTATTTTGTATAACGGTTATGGCTTGTTCATATAACCTTCGGGAAGTAAGTTTGTAACTATTTGAATTTAAACTAGCATTCAAATCGGTTACTTTATTTGCTTCATAGTTCTGCAATCCTATCCATTCTTTGGCAAGTAAAACTTTTCTGCATTTCTGACGAATTACAGCCTCCGTTATCTCTCCATTCTGAACAGCAAGCTTAATTGCATTAATTACAAGTTCGGGATGCAATACAAATTCAATTACATCAACACCTGCTTTTATAGCCTCAACAGCTGCATCACCTTCAGCAAATTGCATTGTAATACCTCGCATGTTCATTCCATCAGAAAATATTAACCCATCAAAACCTAGCGAGTCTCTTAAGATGGTATGCATTACATATTTCGAGAGCGTTGCAGGTCGTTCTGTATTCTCAATACCATTCATATTGATATGCGCACTCATAATTCCATTAATACCGCTATCAATACAAGTTTGAAATGGAATGAAATCTATGCTATCGAGCTGAGCATAGTTTTTACCAATGGCAGGCATTGTTAAATGAGAATCGTAAGAAGTATCGCCATGACCGGGGAAATGTTTCGCAGACACGAAAATTCTTTCATCCTGCATTCCTTTTGCCAACTGCCAACTTTTTTGTGCAACTCGATATGGATTTTCACCGAATGAGCGATAATTAATAATTGGATTGTTGGGATTGGAATTCACATCGGCAACAGGCGAAAAATTTAGATTTACTCCCAGCATTTTACATTGCTGACCAATTTCACGGCCCATTTTGTATAATAATGAATCGTTTGTAAGTGAACCAAGGCCCATTGCATATGGATAACGCACCACCGAATCGAGTCGGAACGACAAACCATTTTCAGCATCTAAACCAATAAACAAGGGTATTTCGGCTGTACTTTGATATAAATTTGCACAGTTTCTCAAAATACTAGGAGACGTGCGTAAAAACAATACGCCTCCAACTTTTTGATCCTTAATCCACGATTGTATTTTTCTTTCATTTACTTCACCCTGAGATGGATATGTTGTCACCATTATCAATTGACCAATTTGTTCATCAAGGCTAAGCGTTTGCAATATTGAATCAGCCCATACAGAATATTTCGAAAAATGAGTTAATTCCGATTGAGAAAAAGCAGTACTGAAAGCGGCAAAAAAAATGAGTAGAGAAAGAATATAACGCATAAAATATATCAAGTTTTGGATCGTATGAGATTAACTGTAAATTTAGAAAAATAACCTGATTCAATTCGAAATGAATTCAAATTTCAAGAACCTATTGATTTTCATCGTTCTGACAATCCTTACACAGAGTTGCTCCGCGAAAACAACAACAACAACTACACTAATAGTTGGTGCAGAACAACCCGAATCATATCTCGACCTTCTGAAAAATAAGAAGATTGGTTTAATGGTGAACCAAACTTCATTCGTAGAAGATGTTCATTTACTTGATTTTTTGCTCGATAAAGACATTCAGGTAGTAAAGGTTTTTGCTGCCGAACATGGATTTAGAGGCCAAGCAGCAAATGGAGAAGAAGTGAATAGTTCAATCGATTCAAAAACAGGAATTCCTATTATTTCATTATACGGCAAAAAGAAAAAAGCTGATTCGATCGATTTAGCAAATGTTGATCTTTTAATTTTCGACATTCAAGATGTAGGCTGCAGATTTTACACCTACATCAGCAGCATGTTTCATGCAATGGAAGCATGTGCCGAAAACAAGGTTGAATTTGTGGTACTTGATAGGCCTAATCCAAATGGAGACTACATTGATGGTCCAGTTCTGGATCTAGAGTTAAAATCGTTTGTTGGCATGTTACCAATTCCAATAATCCACGGATGTACTGTTGGAGAACTCGCAAAAATGATAAACGGTGAGCATTGGCTTTCAGACAGCGTACAATGTGATCTAAAAGTGATACCCGTAAAGAACTACACTCATACAACCCAATACAGCTTACCAATAAGTCCATCACCCAATTTACCAAACGACTTGTCTATTCGTTTTTATCCTTCACTCTGTTTTTTTGAAGCAACAAATGTCAGCATTGGGCGAGGTACACATTTCCCTTTTCAGGTAATTGGCTATCCAGAAAATCCAAACAAAAACTTTTCGTTCACACCTGTTTCTATTAAAGGAATGAGCAAATATCCTTTGCATGAAAACATTGAATGCTTTGGAATTGATTTACGAAATACAGAAGCAGCTCAACAGTTTACACTCAATTATTTTATTGAATATTTTCACCTTTTCGAAAACCAAGATGAATTTTGGAAAAGCAAAAGATGGATTGATTTATTAAGTGGCGATAGAAATTTTCATGCTCAAATAAACAATGGACTTACTGAAAGTGAAATAAAAGAAACCTGGCAGAAGAACTTAAATGCCTATAAAAAACTGCGCAAGAAATATTTACTTTATCCCGACTTTGAATAACATGCAACCCATAGCTTTACTTTTTATATTTATTTCCTATTTCGCAATTCTATTGTTTATATCTTATTGGATTGGACGCAGCGATAACGTATCGAGTTTTTACAACGGCAACAGAAAATCACCCTGGTTCGTTGTTGCATTTGGAATGGTGGGTGCCACATTATCGGGAGTTACTTTTATCTCAGTGCCAGGCGAAGTTGGAACAAGTTCATTTCATTATTTCCAATTTGTATTAGGCAATTTAGTGGGCTATATCATAATTGCATTCTTCCTTATCCCCTATTATTACCGCAAGAATATTTTATCAATTTACACTGTGTTACAAGACAAAATGGGCAATGAAGGTTATTTAACCACATCGGGATTTTTCATTTTATCGAAAATAATTGGAGCCGCTTTCCGATTGTATTTGGCAGCAATCGTACTTTATTTAGCCATAGCTCAGCCACTAGGAATATCGTTTGGATTAACCGTTCTGTTTTGTTTAACATTGATCTGGTTATATACAGTTAAATCAGGAATAAAAACAGTGGTATGGTCAGACACAATTCAAACTTTTGTATTAATTGTTGCAGTTGTAGCTGCCATTATATCCATTTACAAACAATTGGGTACCACAACTTCGGCATTATTTACAGAAATCATACAACAACCGAACACTAAAATATTTGATTTCAATTGGCAATCGTCGAACAACTTTTACAAACAATTTATAGCCGGAATTTTTATGACCATTGCTTTAAATGGTTTCGATCAGGACATTGTTCAAAAAAACCTTACATGCAAAAACAGTAAGAAAGCGCAAAAAAACATGCTTGTATTCAGCGCAATGTTTATTGCTACAGTTTTCCTTTTCTTAGTACTGGGTGCATTATTGTATTATTTTGCTCAAACAAAAGGAATTGCCGTACCCGAAAAAACCGATCAATTGTTTCCATTAATTGCCATGAATCATCTAGGAAAAGTTGTGATTGTTCTTTTTATTTTAGGGATTTCTGCTGCTGCATTTTCAAGTGCAGATTCGGCGACAACTGCATTAACAACTGCATTCAGTATCGACTTTATAAAAATAGAACGCTTCAAAAAATCAACCCAAGTTCAAATACGAAATTGGATACACGTAGGGTTTTCTGTGCTGATTTTTGTAGTAATCATGCTTTTCT
This sequence comes from Prolixibacteraceae bacterium, assembly GCA_027859005.1. Taxonomy (GTDB): domain Bacteria; phylum Bacteroidota; class Bacteroidia; order Bacteroidales; family Prolixibacteraceae; genus Roseimarinus. Next base: position 6,008 of record JAQIBQ010000240.1, read on the forward strand.
ATAAAACGAACAATCAAAGTGTTGTTACAGCAATATTTAAAGCAGCAGGCTATACATATGGCCCAATTTTAGGTGTATTTGTATTCTCATTTTTCATCAATAGAACACCTCGAAGAAAATTAATTGTACCAATTTGTATTGTTGCTCCAATATTTACCTTTTTAATTACGTTATTAGTTCAATACTTTTTCAATAACTATAAGTTTGGTTTCGAGTTGATAATAATAAATGCAGTTTTCACATTAGGATTTCTTGTATTATTCTCGAATAAAAAAAGTAATGTTAATATTCATAAAAAATAAATAACTAATAAACAGATTCATTTTGTACCTTTGCACTGTTGTAAAGAATCAATAATCACAATCTAAACAACTATTAATCTGACAGTTTTGAAGAATATCCTCACCACCCTTGTATTTATCATATTATTAGCAGGAATAATCCTCACATCGTGCGAAGAAGAGAATTACATCTCAGGAGAAGACGCATACTTATCTTTTTCGATAGACACCTTAATGTTCGATACCATATTTACAACTGTTGGTTCTACTACGCAGTCGTTTCGAGTTATCAATCCACATAATCAGCCCATCCTTATTTCATCAATTGAATTAGCTGGTGCTGAAGAATCAAACTACCGGATGAATATTGACGGTAAAATAGCAAATGTCCTTTACGATATAGAGATCCCAGCAAGAGATAGTATTTTCATTTTTGTTGAAGTAACTGTTGATCCAAATGGATCGAATCAACCCATGATTGTTCAAGACTCAATCCAATTTACAACCGATTCGAATCTGCAGGACATTGACATTCTCGCTTGGGGACAAGATTTTGTGCCGATTAATAAAGAGGTTATAACAACAACAACATGGACCGCTGAAAAACCCTATTTGGTTTATGAATATGCCTATGTAGATAGTGGTGAGGTGCTAACCATTGAACCAGGTGCTCGTATTTATTTTCATAAGAATGCAGGATTGTACGGCAAAGGTGCCATAAGTGCAGTTGGCACTTTCGACGAACCCATTATATTTTCAGGCGACCGGTTGGAACACATGTACTATGATATTCCTGACCAATGGAGTGGAATTTTATTGTTCCCAAATGAAACGCCAAGCGAATTTGAAAACGTTGAAATTTCAAATGCAAATATTGGATTACAAGTAGGTGCAATTGAATATGAAGGATCGGCAACAGTACGTTTGCATAATGTTAAAATTGAACACATGGCATTTGCCGGTATTTTAGCACTAAGCTCAAACATTGAAGCATCAAATACAGTAGTTGCCAATTGTGGCTATTATTGTGTTTCGCTATTGGTTGGTGGCACATACAGCTTTAACCATTGTACCATTGCAAATTATTGGGGAGGGCCGGGCTATCCAAACAGAGAAAAACCTTCTGTTTCTATATCAAACAACCTAATTGTTACCCTTAATGAAAAATCGGATACACTTCACCAGGACTTATTTTCTGTTTGGAGGAATTCAATAATATATGGAAATTTTATCGATACCGATGGGTATTCATACGAAATTGAGTATGGCTACAACGATAAAAATATAATGGGTATTTTGTTCGAAAATTGTTTACTAAAAGACACTGCCGATATTTCAAATATTGATATCTATCCGGGTTGTATTAAGAATAAAGATCCTTTATTTGTAAATAAAGCAGAATATAATTTCGAACTCGATTCTGCTTCCGCTGCTCAAAACCTAGGGTTATTACTTGGAGCTGAATTGGTACCGTTTGACCTCAATAATAATTATCGCCTTGAAGACAAATCCCCAGACATAGGAGCCTATGAAAGAGTTAAAGAAGAAGAGGAAGAGGAATAAACAAGGCTTTTTCCTTCTTATCATTTTACTTTTTATATTTTCCATTACATCTTCGGGAAATACTAACCAATCGGAATACAGACTAATTTTTTATAATGTTGAAAATTTATTTGACATTGAAGAA
>JAQIBQ010000250.1 GCA_027859005.1 Prolixibacteraceae bacterium
TTGGCACAAAAGTTCTTTCAGGAAAAAAGATACCAATGATCGCTGTTCCAACAACATCAGGTACCGGAAGTGAAGCAACAAAAAATGCAGTAATTTCGGAGTTAGGTGAGAATGGATTCAAAAAATCGTTACGACACAACAACTTTGTACCTAATATTGCTTTGGTCGATCCACAATTAACTTTAGGGTGTCCCCCCGCAATTACAGCAGCTTCAGGGCTTGATGCTTTCACTCAATTATTAGAATCGTACCTTTCAACCAATGCTAACCCAATTACCAATGCATTAGCATTTGAAGGAATCATAAAAATTATTGGGTCTTTAGAAAAAGCCGTACTTAATGGAAATAATCTTGAAGCCAGAACCAATGTTAGTTATGCAGCACTTCTTTCTGGCATAACCTTAGCAAATGCTGGATTAGGAGTAGTTCATGGGTTTGCTCAACCTTTGGGAAGTTTATTCTCGGTTCCTCACGGAATTGTTTGTGGTACTTTAATGGGAGCAGCAAACCGAATTACAGTGCAAAAACTACGAGAACAAGGTAAGACAGATTTTTTAGACAAATACTACATGGTTGCACAATTGGTTTCTTCAAAAGCTAATAAAAAAGATGTGCTTGATGACTTCATCGATTTTTTAGATAAACTCATCATAAAATTTAATTTGCCAAAACTTTCTGTATTTGGTGTTAATCAATCTGATTTTCCAGCAATAATTGAAAAAACAGATTTAAAATATCACCCAGTTGAATTGAGTAATGATGACTTGATGTGGATACTAAAAGAACGTCTCTAAAACAGAACTTTAGTTAACACATAAAATAACTCAAGCATACATTTCATTTCTATCACTTGTTAAAATTCAATAAACCAAAAACTATTTTTTTCTATCATTTTGAATATAGATAGATTTATACTAGTTTCATTTTCAATGTAACGTTCAATTCAATAATAAAAGAAGCTGTCCGTTAAACAAGAAAAGATATAATCATGAAAACCATTACCCCTATCCTAACCTTCTTATTCTTGGCATGTAATTATTATGTTTACTCACAAATGCCAAGTATTCAAAGCAAAGATGCACTTAGCAACTTTCTTATCGATCATCCGGCAGAGTATATATACCTAAACACCGATAGAGATATTTATTCAGAAAATGATACCATTTGGTTCAAAGCATACCTCGTAAATGCCTTTAACCGAAAACCAATAAACGATTTCAGAAATATTTATGTTGAACTCATTAATGAACAACAAGAAACAATAATTAAGAATATTGTTTTTTATAAGGATGGCTTTGCCGCTTCGGACTTAAATTTAAGCAAGCACAAGTTAAAACAGGGAAAATATGTTTTAAGAGCCTATACCCAGTATTTGAGAAATTTCGAAAATGATTTCTTTTTTGAGAAATACATTCTTATTAAAAACTTGCATAAATCCCAGTTTGAATATGAAGAAATTGAAGAACAAAGCATTATTACTGAAGACGAACTAGCTCATAAAACAATTGATTTTCAATTGATGCCTGAAGGTGGTTACCTTAATTGTAATGTTCAAAACACGCTTGCTTATAAAGCGCTTGATAACAAAGGCTTTTCAGTTGATGTTACTGGTTGGCTCTACGATCAAAACAATACTAAAATAACGGCTTTAAAAACGATACATGCGGGGATGGGCAAAATAAGTTTCGAACCCAAAAGCGGAAATAACTATCATATAAGGCTTGATCAAAATCCAGAAATTCAATATAAGGTTCCTGTTTCAGAAAATAAACTTGTAATGAATATTGAAAACCCAGAGGGATCGTTAATTTACATCACACTTAAAAACTTGCAACTTAAAAACGAAGCTCAGAAATACAATATAAGTTGTTATAGTCATGGTAAAAAAATGTTTTTACTACCTATTTTAATGGACAAACCAATTTTAAAATTTTCGCTTAAAAAGAAGAATTTTGGCTTTGGAATAAATACAATAACCGTTGCAAATAGTGAAATGAATCCTCTGTTAGAACGATTGGTATTTATTAAAAACGAAGCATTTCTTTCAATAAATGTTTTAGCTGAAAAACAAAACGTATCTAATCGAGAAGAAGTGAAGGTGAAAATCGAAACCAGTACGAGTGATGCAACTAACATGGCTAATCTTTCGGTGACTGCAGTGAATAGAAACCAAGTTATTTCACTAGAAGATTATCCTTCTACTATCGTTTCACATTTACTTTTATCAAGTGAAATAAAAGGTAAGATTGAGAACCCGTCCTTCTATTTTAAAGACGATAGTGCTAGTACAAACGAAAAGCTTGACCTGCTACTATTAACTCAAGGATGGAGAAAATACATCTGGAATAATTTTTATAAAAACGTACCAGATACTACGTTCAAAAAAGAGCTGGGATTAACTGTTTCTGGGCGAATAAAAAAATTATTTAATAAGAAAGGGATTAAGAATGGAGAAGTAACCATGTTTTTAAAAAACAACGAAGGATTTTTCTATACCGACGTTAGCACAACGAACAAAAATGGTAAATTTCAATTTCCACCCTGTTACATTCCTGATACTTCATCCATTTTCATCCAATCAAAAAGCAGTAGGGGGAACGAAAATATAGAAGTTGATTATTTAAATTCTATTCCCAACTCACCCGAGACCAATGTAAGCTGTAGCAACTTCAGTATACCTTCTGAACGGGAACAGGAAAATTTCAACAAAATGGCATATACTCGAGTAATGACCGACAAAGCATACAATCCGGGTAAATATGAAATACTGATCGATGAGGTGACTGTTGAAACAAACAGGATAAAAGCAAAAGAGGATGATCATTTTCGAATTTATGATAATGCCGATGTGGTTTTGGTAAATGACGATAAACAATACTATCCTGACGTATGGAGTTTCATTAAATCACGAGTTGCAGGATTAAGAATAGAACACGATATTAAAAACGATTACCATATTTATATAAGAGGCCATAGTACTATTGGCTCTATATCTGATAAAAAAGATAAAAATGAAGCCTTGTTATTACTTGATGGATTTTCGGTTGATTGTGATATGATATCATCAATATCAGTTAATGACATTGATCGGGTTGAAGTGTTAAAGAATATTGGAAATACGGCTATCTTCGGATCAAGAGGAGCAAATGGTGTTGTTGCTGTTTATACCAAAACAGGCACTGTGTCAACAGGTACAGATTTCAGTTTTAATAAAATATCTCAACAAGTTCGAGGATATACTATTTCAAGAGAATTTTACAGCCCTGTTTACTCTACTAAACAAGCTGTAATTCCCGATCACAGAGCAACATTATACTGGAACCCAAATATTGAAACAGATTCTCTTGGCAATGCAAGTTTATCTTTTTATTCTTCAGACGATACTGCACCAGTGCTAATTAAAGTTGAAGGAATTAGCAGGAATGGTAAAGTTGGTGTGGGTTTTACCGAAATTAAAATGGGTACGGATTAAAAGGGATTGCAATAATTTAGACGATTGGTTCTAGGCAATTCCAGCCTTCATTAGGATATAATATAGTGCAAAAAAAGCAAGTACTGTTAAACTAAACCAACTTAGTATGCGCAAGCTTTTGGATGGTTGATATTGCTTTTTTACGTTTTTGCCCAATATCGCTTTTAGATTTAGAAAGCCCAATACAGGCGCGGTTATAAATGAAATTGTTGTAGCCAAATCAACCAACAACTTCATTTTACCCGAAAATTCGGAAATTAACACCACTGCACCCGTTACCAAAAGCACGATCCATAAATAGTTTAATTTTCTTAAAGTAGAAGCTTTATTGGCTCTTGGAATAATGGCCCCAATTACAGGATTTAAAACACGTGGATATGCATCTAAAACGGTTAAAGTAGTACTAAACATGGTAGCCAAAGCTGCTGTTGCTATTATTACAAAAGCCCATGATCCTATAGATTGAGTATAAAGAGCAAAAAACTGGTTCGCAAACTGTGTTCCACCTGCATCAAAAGATTCACCACTTGGATACATAACCAAAGCTCCCAATCCTAAAAATATCAACGACATAATAACTGTACCGAAATACCCCAAGTTAAAATCGAATAGAACTTCTTTCAACTTTGGCCGATAACCTGTCGATTTAATTTTTGCCAAAGTCCATAACGAATTCCAAACAGAGATATCTATAGCACTGGGCATCCAACCTACAAGAGCTATTAAAAAAGCAACATTACTTACATTCCATTCAAATGAATTTGATTGAGCAAAATTTGTTGGTTCCATACTTGTTAGGGCAACAACAAAGGCAATTAAAGTTGATAGGGATAAAAGTAAGATGATTACTTTCATCAAACGATCCAATGCTTTATAATGTCCCACCAAAACAATTACGGCACAAAGCAATAAGAGAAATATTGTGATTTGAACAGTACTGAAGGAACTTGGGAAAATCGAATTAATAATACCTACAGTTACTGAAGTTACAGCAGCTTGAATGGTAAACATGGTTCCTACAGTAAGCAACAAGAAGAGCACAACGGCCCATTTTCCCATTCGACGATAACCGTCTATTAAACTCTCTCCTGTAGCGATAGCATACCGAGGCCCAAATTGGAAAAAAGGATATTTGATCAAATTGGCAATTAAAAGAACACCAGCCAATTGGAAACCAAAATCGGCTCCAGCTCTTGTTGATTGTACAAGGTGTGAAACTCCAATGGCAGCTCCAGCCCACATTAATCCAGGTCCAATCGATTTCCAATTTAGTTTTCTCATTTTTTTATATGAATTGTCTTAAAAAATAAGGTGACTCTACGAATACAAAAAAATTCACTAAAAAAAGGATGTCTGCGTTAAAAACATACATCCTTTTAACTTAATATCTTAATACCTTTTAATTTCCCAAATTAATACAAGCCATCTCGCCAATTGAATTGCGAATAAATAGTTTGCCATCAACAAATGTTGGAGCTATCCAGCAAAAGTAATCGGGCTTATTACTATTGGTCAATACTTGCAATTCTTTCACAATATCGTACTTTTCAGGTGTTGCATTGGCTATAATTACTTTGCCTGAACTGTTTAAAATCATCAGTTTATCGTTAACAGCCAAAAGGTTTCCCCAGCGTCCATCCATTTCTTGCACCCACTGCGGAATTCCAGTTTCGAGATCAACACAGTAAAGGTTATTTTTTCTTTTAGTATCTGAAAACTGATAGCTATAATTACCAACTATCACACCAGTTCTGAAGAAAGAAGGAATAGAATCGTTATGCCAAACCTGTTCCATTTCAGTACCGCTTAGTTTTATCATTTCATCGTTTGCATACAACATTCCGTCTGGCAAAAGAATAACATCGTCGTTAATGGCGCCATCAGTAACTTTCTTGTAGGACGATTCAACTTCACCTGTTTCAACATCAACTAAATAAATGATTGTGTCTGATTGAAAAACACCGCGCATTTTCTCTTCGTTGTTAATAAGATAAACCGAAGCCCAACTGCTATTTTTAAAAGAACTATTCCAAACAACATCACCGTTTGTTTTATCTAGTGCAATACCCGATTTATTCAAATTTAAAAGCAATAAGTTATTGTGAATTACTGGCGAAGGACAATACCCCCAATATTCAATTGCAGTTAATGAATCGGCAGCTAAATCGAGGCTCCAAACTTCGTTTCCAGTTTCTAATTCTAAGCAAAACAATTTACCTTCCCAACTTATTGTATATAGTTTATCGTTATCAATTACAGGAGTTACACGTGGTCCGGGATAATTCCGTTTTGCAGCAGGATAAGTAAAAGTCCAAACATCCTCACCAGTTTTAATATCAATACAAAAAATTGTGGTTTCAGCTATTGTATCAGTTTCTGTTGCAATTTCTTTCCAGCCAGAGGTATAGCATTTATCGCCTAAAGTTGAAATTGCTGAGTGTCCAAAACCAATGTCTTTGGTCCATACAATATTCGATGAATCTAATTTTTCAGCATCCCAGTTGGTTTCGCTACTTACACTATTAACATTAGGTCCACGCCATTTTGTCCAACCTGTTTCAGGTGCAGACTGCTCGCAAGCAGTAAAGAATACCATTACGCAAAAAAGAAGTACTAGTAAAGTTCTCATAAGTAGTTTTATAAGTTAATAATTGGTTTTCACGAAGATAGTAAATCTGAAAACTTATGCAATAGACTTCAGATTGCGTGAAGCGAATGTACCTACACCCTACTTACAAAAAGAGCCATAATGAAATGGCAGAAATTCTAGGCATAAGCATACTGGTCTTTTCAATTATCAAAAATTGATGACTGTAAGAATTGGTATTTAGATTGTTTATTAAGTAGTAATAACCGAAACAAAAAGCTACTACTTGCACTCTTTACGATTCGGCCGGTTTAACATGCCCCCAGTTTTCACCACGCTTAATACGAGTAACTTGCATTTGACTAATGCAAAACAGCTTCGCAATTTCAACTTGTGGAACACCCTTTTTTAACATTGACTTAAGCTGAGCAACATCACGTTCTTTAAAATTTGTATTGTGTGGTTTACGTAGTTTACTTGATCGAGAATTCCTTATTTTAACATTTTCAAAAACTTGTTCTTTCTTTACCCATTTTAGATTGCTTACCTGATTATTATTGTAATTCAGATCAATATGTATAACGTGAGTTAAGTCTTCAGACTCTTTTGGAATAAAAACACTTGCCACCAAAATATGTATATAGCAATTAATATTTCGTTTATCTACAACAATTTTAAGTGCAAGGAAATTCCCCATTTTACACGGACTCATAATTTGTCCTTCTTCTTTTTTAATTACAAACGATTTTACTCGTCCGTAATTACTAACCATATACCTATCACCACTATTAGGTATATAGCGCCATTCCTCATCCTCAATTTTCTTAAGACGTTTTTTATTATCAATCATTTCCCCTTAATATTTGCTTTACCTTACTTAACAAAGAAGGTAATGTATGTGTTTAGAAAAAAGCAAGTATTTCAACTCACTCATTATTTTTATTGAATCCGACCAAGAAAAAACGAATCGTATTTAAAAGGTCAAATTCTCAACAGCTTCAAAAACACGCATAAAATTTCCTCCCCAAATTTTATGTATATCTTGTTCTGAATATCCTCTATTTATTAGTTCATCTGTAATCTTTGGAAAATCGGCAACATCAACACAATCAGCTAATCCTCCACCACCATCGAAATCGCTACCTATACCAACGTAATCAACGCCAACAAGTTTCACTACATAATCAATATGTTCAACCGCATCGGCAATACTTGGCAATGCCTCAGGATACATCTTATTTATTTTATCCCATTCGGCCCAAGCTGCTTTGCGTTGTTCATCACTATCGTATTGCCAATTGTTATATTTCAAACGTAATTCGTTCCGTTTTAAGAAGTTCATCGATGTTGTATCAGCTTCTTTAATATAATCCCCTAATATACAAATTTGAATGACACCACCGTTTTTTGCTAAAGCTTTAATCATTTCGTCGTTCATATTCCGCGGATGGTTACATAATGAACGTACACTTGAATGTGAGGCCATAACAGGTGCCTTACTCAATTTTACAACATCGTAAAAAGCAGCATCTGACATGTGTGAAACATCAATAATCATCCCTAATTTATTCATTTCTTGAATTACCAATTCACCAAATTCACTTACTCCGTTATGTTCTGCTCCAAAAGGATCTGTTGATGAATCGCAAATATCATTGTTTGATGAATGACAAAGCGTAATGTAGCGAACTCCTTCGTTATAAAACTCTTCAATACGACTTAGGTCTTGTGCGATTGGAAACCCGTTTTCCATTCCAAAATAAATTGCCGTTTTATCTGAATCTGAAATTCTTTTTAAGTCTTTAGAATTAACAGCTAGCTCAGCCATAGTAGTATTTTCGCTTAGCGATACAAGTGTTGAGTCAATCATCTGATTTGCCAATTGATAAGCATGGTCGTAAGTTGCATCATTCCTTTCTTGCTGACTTGTAAAGAATGCGAAAAAAATTGCATCAACTTCGCCTACACGCAAACGAGGATAATCAACTCTTGATTCAGGAGCTGAATTACGAATCCCTAAATCGAGCCCTTTATTTACAAGTTGCATGGGCGTATCGGTATGCGTATCAACAACAAAACCCCTTGAATGAATAGTGCTAGAATTCTTACAACAGTATAGAGAAAGCAATAAAAAAGATACAATTAGAAATGTAGAAAAACGCATTATCAAATTCTTGTGGGTTAATAAATACTAAATTAAGGTAGAAATCGAATTTACAAAATAACGTTAAGCTAAAAGTTGTTGCCCAAACGTCTTAATATCTTTCCCTGAAAAATTTCCAGAACTCATGATTAACAGGTTTTTATGTTCCCATTTCATCGCTTTCAAATTGTCAAACATTAAATCTGAATTGGTATATACCTCAACATTGCCCCCAAATGCGTCTTTCACTTGTGCCTCAGTTATAGGTATTAACTTCTTATGCTCAATGGTTTTGGGGCTGTAATAAACAAAAGCTTTATCGGCAGCTTTCATTGAGTTTTTGTATTGAACAAGAAATTCTTTTTTCAAACTACTAAAAGTATGCAACTCCATAACTGCTATCAACTCACGAGAATCGAATTGTTCTTTTACTGCCTGAGTAGTTGCTTTTAATTTTGAAGGAGAATGGGCAAAATCGTAGTAAACGGTTGAAGTATCATTCTCTGCAATTGTTTCCAATCTACGAGCAGAACCATTAAAAGAAGCAATACTTTTATAGAAATTCGTATTGCTTATACCTAATTCATTACAAACCAATCGTGCTCCTTCAATGTTCTGTAAGTTATGCTCTCCAAATACTTTCAAAGGAAAAATATCTTCGTAACAAATAAGCGAAGTACAATTTTCTTCAATTAAATAAGCTGGAGTTTGATAGGGTATATTTTTAATGTCATCTCGTAAAGTAGTCGCAATATTTCGTAGGTATTCGTCTTCAACGAAATAAACTAACGAAGCATTTTTCTTTAATGAATCGGCAAAAATCTTAAACTGATTGACATAAGCATCGAACGTTGGAAAAACATTAATATGATCCCAAGCAACACCAGTTAACAAGGCAATATGAGGACGATAATGATGGAATTTGGGCCGTAAATCAATGGGGGACGATAAGTATTCATCACCTTCAAAAATGGCTATTTCAGTATCGTTATTCAACCCAACCATTGTTTCAAAACCGTCAATTTTTGCACCAACCATGTAATCGAATTTCACTTCGAGGCTTTTGAGTACATGCATTACCATTGAAGTACAAGTAGTTTTACCATGACTTCCTCCAATAACAACACGTTTCTTATTTTTGGTTTGTTCGTATAAGTATTCGGGGTAAGAATATATTTTAAGCCCCAATTCTTGAGCCCTCAATAACTCAGGATTATCAGTTCGAGCATGCATGCCTAAAATAATAACATCTAAATCGGAATTGATTAATTGAGGTTGCCATCCTTCTACTTTCGGAAGCAGGTTATATTTATCTAATCGCGATTTTGATGGTTCAAAAATCTCATCATCGGAGCCACTTACATTGTACCCCTTTTGACGTAAAGCGATGGCTAAGTTGTGCATTGCACTACCTCCAATTGCAATAAAGTGAACACGCATAAATTTATATCAATTATCTAATCCCAAAAATAGTAAAATGAGTGAAAGATAAAAGTGATAAATACTATATAAATTCACTCCCGAAATAATTTAATAATGTATATTCGGGTCAGTCAAAAATATTATTATAGTCTTAAGAAAGAACCAATTTAGTGAATTAAATACTTTGTGAAAATGGAATTATATACAATTGATGGGGGGAATTTTTTGTGCGATGGAGGAGGTATCTTTGGTGGAGTTCCAAAATTGCTTTGGTCAAGACAAATTAAAGCCGATGATCGCAATTTAATTAAGTTGACAATGCGCTGCTTATTGGTTGTACATGACGACCGAAAAATACTGATTGAAACTGGTGCAGGCACAAAACTAAGTTGGAAATTCATTGAAAACAATGGTATTGAAAACGCCGATATCTTAATTGATTCGATTAGAAATGCAGGTTTTACTCCCGACGAAATAACCGATGTTGTTCATACACATTTACACTGGGACCATTGCGGCGGAGGCACTATCATTAATGATAAAAAAGAAGTGATTCCCACCTTTCAAAATGCGAAATACCATGTAACGCGAAGTCATTGGGAAAATGCAATGAATCCGAACCCAAGAGAAGGAGACGCATTTTTCAGTGATGATTTATTGCCAATAGAAAAAGCAGGTTTACTGAATTTAATTGAAGAAGAATGTGAATTAATACCTGGCTTTGAAATGCGCATTTTTAATGGACATACTCCAGGACAAATCATTCCAATTATTAGTTATAAGAATAAAAAACTTGTTTACATCTCCGATTTAGTCCCTCTTGTTGCAAATATTCCAACCAAATGGATTTCGGCATATGATTTATATCCAGTAACAAGCATGGAAGAAAAACAATCGTTTCTAAAAGAAGCTTATGACGAAAACTATATTTTGTTTTTTGAACATGACATAAAATTCGAATGTGCAAGCCTAAAATGGAACGAAAAAAAAGGTGCAGTTTTGGATAAAACAGGAAAATTAAGCGAATTCATTTAATCGTCAAAAGCTCAAAGCATTTCGCCTTGAACTTTCATTTTTACATAATTGAGAAATTGAAACTCAAACCGAATTTAGTGTTCGACCGTTTATATCCACTGTTAGTGGTATGTGGCTTATTCATGTTATACTGGTAATAGAGCTTAACTGTTAGTTTATCGCTTACCATATAGTCTGCGCTAAAATCCATAGCCAAAACTTTAGCTCCACCATTTATTTCTCCTCTTTCATCACCAATTCGGCGTAGTGTATTTTTGTAATTACTACTTGTTAAATCGAAACGTAGGTTCACGTCGTTCGAAACTTTTTCCGATTTTGTGCGAGTGCGAATAATCATATCCATTCCCGTAAAGCGATAACCTAAGCCAATACTGTATTCATTTTTTATGGTTTCATTCAACTGTGAATTGGCAAAATCGAAATTTAGATTTCGACTACGAGCAATTTCAAAACGTGTGCTTAAGTCGTTCACAAATCCTATATCGACATTAATAAGCGGACTAAATGCTTCTTGAATATTTATTGAAGTAATGGTTAATTCCGGAACAAAAGAATTTAAATCGCCGTACTCATCTCGAGTCCAACTATTTCCATCCTCATCGGGCTCGTAATCCAAATTAGTTTCGAAACGTCCAATCGAATAGTTTGACTTATAACTGTGAGAGAAATTTAAAGAATGAACATAATCTTTCATCCACTCAATTTTCCGAGGATTGCCTCGGTAATTTATTCTCCAGTTCGGACGAATCCATGCCAAACCAGGTCTAGCTGTTAATGGTATTAAATTGGCATCAATTCCAGTATACGCAGCAATAAAAGCAGGTATAACAACATCGGTAGAAGAGGTTGAAACTCCGGGAATGGTATCGCCTTTGTTTTTTGTGTATTCATTTCCATCCCAACCTCTTTTTTCATTGAGCCTTCGGGCAACTATATCTAAATTTTCGTACCTAAACTTATCAAACACTGGTGATATATTTAAGCTGTCGTTTAAGTTATGCTTGAACGCTGTTTTAAGCGTTAAGATAGTCATATCGAAGTTACCCGTTTCAACTCTATTCTGCATATTAAAAGCCTGATCTACTTCGTTAAAAGCAATAGTAGTAGACATATTACTCGATTCGCGACGCGAGCCCGTAAAATCGATTTTCACATTTGGTATGGGTTCAAAGCTTACTCCAAAGTTGTAGTTTTCACTACTATTAACAAGGTATTGTTTCTGAATAATAGTATCTTCTGTTATCCATCCATTTTCGGCAGCTACCAATGCAAATTCTTGATCTTGCCAACCCAATAAGAAAGGAATTGTTGGGGCCAATAGATCATTTGTCGATTCATCTTTGCGCATACCAAACAAATAGGGTTCAGGTAAGAAACCTGGCAATTCGGTACCTCCAGTTCGAGTATAGGTTGCTCTAATTGTTCGAATACCAAGTAATGCCCGAACTGAATAGTCTAATACTTTTTCGGCAAAAGTTTCATCAATTTCTTTTATCCCTTTTACCGTAACATTTCCTGCACGAACACTTTTTTCGGGCTTAAAATTAATACGATTGTTGTCTACAATGGTGATTTCACCTTGTATGGTATCGCCACGTTCGTCCAGTACAAAAACTTCGACTTTTTTTGTACCCAAACGGTGGAAAACTGATTTTGGAACGTCGGCCCTAAAGGCAACATCTTTATCGTTGTATTCAACTTCTTTCGTTTTTTTTGGTTCTTTATCGTTGCTTGAGCTATTGTTACCTCTTGAGTTTTGAGATCTACCTCTGCTTCCTCCGTATGAGCGGCCTGTTGATTTGTATTTGCTATTTATTTTTTTGAAGTAAGGAACTTTATTATACAGCGTAAGCATATTGAACTGACCAGTAGTTCGTAAGTTCATCCCATTGGTTGCATAGTTGCCCACTTCGATGTTATCTTCTCCGGGTATTTCAGCTAATTGAGGTCCTGCTGCCCAACCAAAATCACCGCTATAATTAATATTCGCAGAAGTCCAATCGAGCAATGGAATTTTATTAATTGGCACTCGATATGAAATGTTTATAGAATGTTCGTAATCTACCGGACGTCCAAATGAACCCAAATTCCGATAGATCTCTTCCATCATTAATTGGTACTGATCAGGATCGTCATTCCGATCCATAACTCCTTCCAATTCATCAATTCGTGAAACATTCTTGTTTTTAAAATCGATTTTTAACGCACGAGACAAATTCCAGCGTAAATCGAAATAACGATTCCATAAAAAATCTTTTTGTACAGTTGCTGGAAGAACGAAATCCAAATCAGTATTGTTACGAGTTAATCGCTCGTTGTAATTTCGAGTTAAATCTGTTCTAAACGAAATCATTTCGGGCATTGGTGAAAAATTAAAATCGCTAATAAGTCTAAATGTTTTCCCCTTTAAAAGTTTAATGTCCTTAAAAGGAGTTATTGGTTTTGCCCGAAGAGAATAATTGTAATTGAAAACTCCCTTTTCCGATTTTCGCAAATCTTTTTCAACATCAACGTTATGACTTAGTTGTTGATTTTTAGAATAAGAAATAGAAAAGTTTTCAATATCGGTTGGTAATGGTTTTCTATCTTTTTTCTTTCGTATAGGCTCAATGCTAATGTTGTTTAAGTTGAAGCTTTCTCTGGTCATAACATCTTGTGAAATTTCCAATAATTCATCTTTTTCCTCTGGACTATCAATCAAATCTAAAGCATCGTTCATTTTCACATCAGAACTTAAAGGATTGTATTCAGG
>JAQIBQ010000270.1 GCA_027859005.1 Prolixibacteraceae bacterium
ATAAAAAATATCTTATAAAAATGGTAAAGGGGTAGCCAGTAAATGGCTACCCTTTTTTAAGTTTGCTTTTTACCAGATAACGAGCAATTGTTCTACTTTTTTGCTCAACATAAACCTTACGATGCGAAACTTCTTTTTCGATAGCTTCTGGGGTATAGTAACGAATCGTTAGTAAATCTAAACCATCGTTATAGCGTGTTTCAAATTGTTCCGACAAGCGCTCTATTAATTCCATTACTCCGTGCTCAGGTATATCAACCGAAACAGATAAATTCAGTGCCGATTGCTGTATCAGGTTTATTTTCATCGATAAATCGCTAAAAATTCCAAATACCCACGACATACTTTCTTCGTCCATAAACGAAAAATCGGGTTGCGAAATGGTTATAAGTACCTGCCTCGTTTTTAGAATAAATACAGGTAGCTTTTTCAATTTGTCCGAAGTTTTTTCATCACTAATTATTGTTCCTCTAGCTTCAGGTTTCAAAAAAGAACGTACATGTAATGGTATATTGCTATTTTCAAGAGGCTTAATGGTTTTTGGATGTATCACTTTAGCACCAAAAAATGTAAGTTCAACTGCCTCACGATAACTCATGGAGTTAATTTTCTTTGGATTCTCGAAATACTGAGGATCGGCATTCAGAATACCGGGTACATCTTTCCAAATCTCAACCCGTTCTGCTCCCAAAATACGTCCCAATACAGCTGCACTAAAATCAGATCCTTCACGACCAAGTGTTGTAGTTAAATCTGACACTGTAGCTCCTAAAAAGCCCTGAGTTACGTACAATCGCTCTTCATCGAAGCTAAAATCCTTTTGAATTAAAAATTCAGACAACTCCCAATCCACCGTAGCATCGCGCCATTTGTCATTCGTTTTTAAACTAAAGCGAATGTCTTTCCATATATTTTTCTGACCAGTTTTATTCAAATACGCACTAACAATATTGGTCGATAGCAATTCACCATAACCAACCAATTGATCGTATTCAAAATCGAAATCGAGTGAAGGAACACGTTCAATTCGATCTTCAATTCGCTGATAAAAAGAATCTATTTGATTAAAGATCTCATCTGAATTATCAAATAAATCGTCTAATATCTGGTTATGAAATTTTTTAATTAGCGCAAATTCCTCCCATTTACTTTCATCTTTATTGAAATATTTTTTGATCAGAAATTCAAAAGCATTGGTCATTTTACCCATTGCTGAAATAACAACCACCAAGTTACCCTCAGACTTTGCTACAATTGAAGCCAGATTTTTAACCCCTTTCGCATCTTTAACCGATGCGCCTCCAAATTTGAATACTCGCATTTTATTTAATTATTAACATGAGTTCGACGTAATCTGAATTCGAAAATTTAAATCGAACTCAGGCTATTAAGTTCGTACGCTAAGATAAGTACAAAAACGAAAAGAAATAAATGATATTATTAAGCTTAAAAATTATTTGAATATAAAAAGCTCGTATAATCATTTGTATATTTGCGCATCAAATACATTCAATGAGAAAACCAATAGACAAAGAAAATTGCACCGAAATTGGATACGTTAAGAAAACACATGGCGTAAGTGGTGGACTACATTTAAATCTTGCAGATTCAATTACCGATAGTATTGAAACACTTGATTTCTTGTTTCTCGAAATAGATGGTTTATTGGTTCCATTCTTTATTAAATCAATAAGCAGTTTAGGCAGTGAATTTGCAAAAATTGAATTTAACAATATTGATTCAAAAGAAAAAGCGCAGAAATATGTTGGTGCTAAAATCCTGATCGACAAAGCCGATATTGACTTCAAATCAAAAGAGCTAAGTGCTGCATTTTTAGTTGGCTTCAAATTATCGGATAGCAAACTTGGCGAAATTGGTACCATTAAAGAAGTTAACGATTACGGTGGTAATATTGTATTACTTATTGACTACAAAAACGATGAAGTAATGCTCCCTTTCAACGAAGACTTGGTTCTGGCGTTCGATCAAAATAATTCAAGTATTGAAATGAATTGCCCCGAAGGAATTTTTGACTTAATGGAGTAAACCTCAATCTCATTTTCTAAAATTGCAACCTCCTATTCTTTTTCATGTCTTTTAAAATTGATGTCGATAAGGTGAACCCAATAAACCACTATGCATTTAAATACATAGGTTTAAAATTTGGAATAAAAATCGACACAATAATTAGTTCGTTAGCTTGAAGACAAAAGAAAAAAGCTTTTTTGTTATTCATCTTGAAAACTTCAGTCTCCCGTCTTCGGCCTCGAAACAAAATAATTTATAGAAACTAAAGTAGCTGCAATGAATTGAAAATGGCTAAAAGCAAACTGCAGGGTTCTAACCATTTATTAGAGAATAAATACTCGTTTCGAAGAATAGTCATTTAATAAATCAAAAGATAATAGTGATGAAATATTTTTTACTTCTTCAGTGCATAATCGTACTTTCAATCGGTACAGCAAAAGCTGAAATAAAAACAGAAAAAAGAGAAACCAATCCTTTCACCAATATTTCCTTACGTGTTGCCGGAAACTTGTATCTAGAACAAGGTGCCGAACATAGCGTTTCAATTACAGCTAGCGAAAGAACACTCGACAAAATTATTATTGAGATAAACAATGGGAAATTAGTCATCAAATTCAGTATCGAAGATCGCTGGTTTAACGATTTCAGACCAGGTCCAATCGATATACATGTGGTAACAAAAGACATCGATTTATTGAGCATTCAAGGTTCGGGTACTATATATGCCAAGAAAGCCATAAAAACTCATTTCCTAGATTTAAACATTGCCGGGTCGGGCGATATTAAGTTATCGAAAGCAAAATGTGAACGAGTGAAAGTATCGATTTCAGGATCGGGTGACATTATTCTTGCCGGGAATTCAACTGGGACAGAAATTGAAATAAACATAGTTGGTTCAGGCGACGTTATTGCGCATCAATTCGAAGCTGAAGCAGGATATATTCGTATTGCTGGATCGGGCGATTGCGAAGTAAATGTTACAAAATACCTCGAAGTTAGTGTATTCGGATCGGGCGATGTAATTTACAAAGGAGAACCAAGCATTAAAGAAAACATTGCTGGATCGGGTTCAATCTATAAACGATAATCTTAAATAATAGCCAAAACACAATACCAATGAAAACAAAAAAACGCAGTTTAGTCCTAGTTGCATTTACCCTTTTAATAGGAACACAATCGTGCTATCATTCTTTTAACGATGCCTTTTGTATCAGAGGTTCAGGTAACATTGTAACAGAAGAATTTTTTATCGAGGATTTTACACAAATAGAAAACAACACCGTAGTTGATATTGAAATTGAGCAAGGTGATGAACAATCAGTTGTGATTGAAGGCCATGCAAACATGATTGACGAACTTGCGCTTAACGTTATTGGTGATGAATTACACATTAGTCTCATAAACGATTGCTACAATAACTTCAAACTAAAAGTATACATTACCATTCCTGTTTTAGAAGAACTTATTTCTGAAAGTACAGGTGATATTGAAATTGGAGACTTTAGCAACTTAAAAAGCTTGTACATTAAAGCAGGAAGCACGGGTGATATTATTGGCACAGGTATACTTGACGTAGAAGATCGAATTGAAATTGATGGTACTTCAACTGGAGATATTGAACTCGAGCTTTATACCGAAGATTTAAAAGTTGAGTTGAGTGGAACAGGTGATCATGTTTTCGAAGGAAGTTGTGTTTACCAAGATATCGACATGGATGGTACTGCTGATTATTCAGCTTACGATTTGGAATCGGAAATATGCGACATTATTTGTGACGGAACAGGTGATGCTAAATTGAATGTTTCAGAAGAATTAAATGTTTCGATCAAAAGCGTTGGAGATGTATACTACATTGGAAATCCTACGATAACAATAAACGACACCAGCATTGGCAATTTAATTGACGCCAATTAGTTGGGATGAATGAGGGCTTCACCTCGAGTGAAACTCTTAACAAACAAAGAACGGTTCCTTTTGAATAGGGAACCGTTCTTTGTTTGTTTTTATTCTTCTCTTGGAACCACTCAAACGACCCGACTGACATATGCTTTTAGGTCTGCCTATATTACTGTAGTTCTCACAAATAAATACGAAATCATTCAAAAAATGCAACCTTCCGTAGTTGAAGAATGGCAAGAGTGCAATTGAAACAATTTAGATCCTCCCTAATTATGAAGTGATCGTTTTCTTGCATTGTAGCTTTGTAAGAACGAATCTCTCCTAAAGCCGAGATGACAAAGTGTTTAATCAACTACTTCCTAATAATCTCCACTAAGCCCGAGCTGCCCAATTTAATAATACTAGACGGTTCAGTGGTAAAAGTTTCTTTCTGCATGTAGTAGGCAATGTAATCGACCTTGCTTTTAATTTCTTCAGAAATTTCACTAAAATTTTTTGGCGAAGGCTGGCCGCTAATATTAGCAGAAGTAGAAACTACTGGTTTTCGAAAGCGTTTAATCAGGTCCTTAGAAAAATCTTCTTCGGTTATTCTGATGCCAATGCTACCATCATCAGCAATTATGTTCTTTGCCAAATTTTTTGCGCCGTCGTATACAATTGTGGTTGGCTTAGTGGCAAAATCGATAATATCCCATGCAACTTCGGGCACCTCTTCAACATACGAAACGAGCCTATTCGGGTTCTCTAGCAAAACCAACATACCTTTAGAATCTTCGCGTTGCTTAATGTCGTATATCCGACTTACAGCTTCAGCATTCGTAGCATCGCAGCCTATGCCCCAAACCGTATCGGTAGGATATAAAATTACTCCTCCACTTCGAAGAACTTCAAGAGCCTGATGTATATCGTCCCTAAATTCTGTCATCTTAAAAATTCTTCACTCCGTCAAAATCAACAGTCGCGTAATAATCTTCCAAGGTTTCTTTACGCCTAATTTGAACGACTTCGCCATTTTCGCGCAACAACAATTCAGCCGATCGTAATTTACCATTGTAGTTGAATCCCATGGAGTGACCGTGTGCGCCGGCATCGTGAATAACCAACACATCACCAGCTTCTACTTCTGGCAACAAACGATTTATTGCAAATTTATCGTTGTTTTCACATAACGAGCCCGTAACATCATACAAGTTTTTATGCGATTGACTTTCCTTGCCAACTACCGTAATATGATGGTATGCTCCATACATGGCAGGACGCATCAAGTTGTGCATACTTGCATCCAAACCAACATATTTCTTATAGGTTTCTTTCATGTGTAGCACCTTTGCAACTAAATAACCAAAAGGTCCAGTAATGGCTCTACCCGATTCAAAATAAATTTTTAAAGGATCTAGACCATTTGCCACAATTAATTTTTCGTATTTCTCTTTTATTCCATGGCTCACCTTTTTTAAATCCACAGGCTTGTGTTCACTTTTGTATGGAATTCCAATACCACCACCAAGGTTGGCAAATTCGAATTTGATACCCAGTTCCTTGTTGATATCAATGATAGTATCAAAAACAATCTCAGCAGTTTCGATGAAATAGTCAGGATCTAATTCGTTAGAAGCAACCATGGTATGAATACCAAAACGTTTTACACCTAAACCAATCAATTTTTTATAGCCTTCAAACAACTGCTCTCGGGTAAAACCGTATTTCGAATCTTCAGGATTTCCAATAATTGCATTTCCACCTTTCAATGCACCTGGGTTGTATCGGAAACAAACCAGTTCAGGAATACCCACATGCTCGTTGATGTAATCAATGTGTGAAATATCGTCGATGTTAAGAATGGCTCCTAATTCAATTGCTTTTTGGTATTCTTCGGCAGGCGTATCGTTCGATGTAAACATGATTTCTTCGCCTCGCATGCCAACTTTCTCGGCCAAAATTAATTCGGCCAAAGAACTACAATCGATACCAAAACCCTGGTTCCTCAACAACTTCATGAGATAAGGATTTGGGGAAGCTTTAATGGCATAGTATTCTTTAAATCCTTCGTTCCACGAAAAACAATCCACAAAGTATTTGGCATGTTCCATCATTCCCTTTTCATCGTAAATGTGAAATGGAGTTGGAAACTGCGAAATTATCTCGTCGATTTTGGTTTTTGAAAAAGGTACTGTTTTTCCTAACATATGTTCTAAGCATTAAAAATTGAATCACAAAGATATAACTTTCATATTATTATTTAGAAATGTTCTTAAAAGAAGCTGTTCAAATTCCAAGAAATAAGAATGAGGAAATATAAAGTCACACCCCCCTCTGCATTTAGAGGTGAGAAGCATTATAACCAACATTGAAACAAAATTATAAGGAACCGTTCTCTTTCAAATAAAAAACGGTTCCTTTTTTTACTCCCCTTTAGGGGGTTGGGGGTATCTTCCCGCATCATTAACCAAACATTTTTACCGAGTTGTTTTAACAATGCCTTAAAGATCAGCAATTATATTTTTTTATCTTTGCACATTCTAAAATTGAGACTTAATATTTGAAATAAAAATTCAACAAAATAAATTATGGCATTACTTAACGAAAATTACCTAAAACTTCAGGCTGGTTATTTGTT
>JAQIBQ010000293.1 GCA_027859005.1 Prolixibacteraceae bacterium
CATGGCGCGCATTATACAATGCTTTTGGTTCCATAAATACTGTAATTCCTGGTGATCGCATCGATGTACGTAATAAACCAGCAGCATCATCAGCAAAGGTTGGGTACACAATTCGTACGCCAGGTATGGTTGCTAAAGCTCCTTCAAGGTTTTGTGAGTGATACAATCCGCCACCTATATAGCCACCCGATGCAAGGCGAATGGTCATGTTTGGAACAAATTGTCCGTTTGATCGCCAGTAATCATGACTGGATTCGACATATTGCTCCATGGCTGGCCAAAAATAATCGGCAAACTCAGCACCTTCAATTACAATACGAATTTTATCGTTATAACGACTCATTCCATTTGCTGTACCAACAATGAAATCTTCGGCAATTGGTGCACTAAATACTCGGCCAGGACCAAACTCCTGTTGCATTCCCTTAGTTACATTAAAAGCGCCACCTTTTTCCTTGTTGGCAACATCTTGTCCCCAAATAAAAGTATCGGGATTTTCACGAAATTCTTCTTTTAAGGTTTTGTTGATTGCATCAACAAGCTTCAATTTTTCACCATCGTGCGTATGGGTTCCTTCAGGGTATTTCTCTGCTTTATAGGGTTCAGGCATTAAAAAATCGTAAATCGAAGCAGGATCAGGATCCGGTGCTTTCAACGCTTTTTTATGAGCTCCCTTAACAACTAATTTAGCTTCTTCTTCAATTGCATTTAATTCTTCTTCATTGAAGCGATTGTAACGAAGTAATAAACGTTTAAATTTAGCCAATGGATCGTATTCATGAACGTAGTTTCTTTCATTTTCATTACGATACAATTCATGACGATCGGAATTTGAATGCGATTTCATTCGTACACAATTCGCTTGTAATATTACAGGCTCTCCTACTTCAAGTACATGCTTTTTTGCTTCGGCCATTGCATTCATCGAGTCGAATACATCTTTACCATTACAATGGATGATGCGAAGATTCTTAAATCCACTGAAATTATTGGCCGTTTTTCGATTGGCTGTTTGCATATTTTTGGGAACAGAAATACCGTAACCATTATCTTGCAAAACAAAAATCACGGGCAACTTCTCGCGCGAAGCTCCGTTTATCGCTTCGTAAACATAGCCTTCTGAGGTCGAAGATTCTCCATGCGAAGTAATCGCAACCCCTTTCCCTTTGTAATATTTTATAGCCCTTGCAACTCCAACAGCGTGTAAATCGTGATTTCCTGTACACGATGAAACATTATGTATGTTCCACTCAGGCTTGGCAAAATGATTTGACATGTGACGACCACCACTTGCAACATCGGTTGCCTTAGAGATACCATTCAATATGATTTCTTCAGCAGTTAATCCCGCCGACATGCATGTCATCATATCGCGGTAATATGGAAATAAGTGATCGTTTTCTTTGTTGAAATGTTTTCCAATGGCAAATTGAATCCCATCATGACCTGCATACGGTGCATGATACGACCAACCAATTGCTTGTTTTAAATAATTTGGAGCCCTTTCGTCGAGTTTTCTTCCAACAACAAGGGTTGTATACCATTCTTTAAGAATCTCTTTTTCTACGTTCTTAATCGAATAGATTTTTGGATAAGTAGTACTCATGTTTTTTTAATTTCTATAGTAAGTTGCTTCAACTAACACTTTAATTATCAAATTTTGTTTTAAATAGCTCTATTGATATCAAACTCTTCAAGCAAATCTGCAATTCTGCGTAAAAATGCTCCTCCTAAGGCACCATCTACAATTCGATGATCGTATGAAAGTGATAAAAACATTTTATGACGAATTGCAATCACGTCACCTGTAGGAGTTTCCAATACAGCTGGCTTCTTTTCAATACTTCCAGTGGCAAGAATTGCTACCTGAGGTTGATTTATAATAGGTGTTCCAATAATATTTCGGAATGAACCAAAATTAGTAATACTAAATGTTCCTCCAGAAATCTCATCAGGAGTAAGCTTATTATTTCTTGCGCGGTTGGCTAAATCGTTTAACGAAGAAGTTAAACCAACTAGGTTTTTCTGATCGGCGTTAGTTATAACCGGAACAATAAGGTTTCCATCGGGTTTTGAAACAGCAATTCCAACATTAACCTTGCTTCGTAAAATTATTTTATCGCCATCAACCGATGCATTTACCATTGGGAATTCGCGCAATGCAGTTGCAACAGCTTCAGTAAACATTGGCATATAGGTGAGTTTCTCACCGTATTTCTGCATGAATGCGTCTTTCGCTTTCTTACGCCAAAACACCAAATTAGTAACGTCTGCTTCAACTACCGAAGTTACATGCGGAGCGCTTTGTGCTGAATTCACCATGTGATCGGCAATTAGTTTACGCACACGCCCCATTTCAACAATCTGATCTTCGGCACCAATAGAAAGCGGAGCTTTTGATACAACAGGTTTTGACGGTGTAACATTTGGCTGATTGCTTTTTGATTTATTTTCGATGTAGTTCAAAATATCATTTTTTTGAACCCTTCCATTTTCGCCACTTCCCGGAATTGTTTCTAATTCAGCAATTGAAATATTCTCTTCTTTTGCTATTGAGCGAACCAATGGCGAATAAAATCGTGTAGTTTCAGTTTGATCTGACAATACTTCGACTTCACTATTTTTTGTGTCATCAGATACAGCTTCGGTAGAAATAGTAGTATTCTCAACGAAATCAGTTGATGAATCGGTTTCATCTTCCTCGTCATCTGTTTTAATGTAAGCAACAATCTCCCCTACAGGTACAACCTCATCTAACCCATACAGAATTTTAGAGATCACTCCATCAACAGGTGATGGAATTTCAGAATCAACTTTTTCAGTTGCTATTTCAAAAAGAAGATCATCTTCCTCAATGGTATCACCTTCTTTTACAAACCACTTTGTAATGGTTGCTTCTTGTACACTCTCACCCATTTTAGGCATGAGTACTTTAAATTCAGACATGTTTTATTACATTTTAAATTCTTAACATATAACAGGAATAGTTTTGGAATGTTTTCTAAAAATGCTATTTCAACGTGTCAATTTTAAACAATTTATAGCACCTTCACATAGCAAGTTCTATACGCGCTTGATTTACAAATACTAAGGAAGTGCATTTCTACTGAAAATTGTTGGAAAAAGCAGTTTTTTTATTTGAAAAGAACAATAAAAAGTGATTTTAGAAAAGAATAAAAAGAGGAATGCAGCTTGATTGGCCTTGCACTATTATTGTAATTTAGAAACAATTACTTTAATTATAGGATTTCGTTATAACTTAAAGTTTCAGGA
>JAQIBQ010000360.1 GCA_027859005.1 Prolixibacteraceae bacterium
TGCTATAGCAGTAAAATCGGCTCGATTACTCCCATATGCTATTTTCTTTGATTTGGTTCCAACGGCATTAACAAACGATAGGTTCGAATAAGGATGACAACCAAAAATATAATTCAATCCACGATAAATATACTCTGTTCCAATAATTTCAGGAAAAACTTTATGGATGTAAAAGTTGGTTATGGCCCAATTAATCACTTGAGAAGTTCCTCCCCAGCCACGTTTAACCAAAGGTATACCATAAGGATTATCTGTATTGTTTTTGTCAATAGTTTCTTTGTATTTTAACACATATTCACGCAGTTTGCTTTTATAAGCATCATCCATATAGGGCAAGGCTAACATTGCTGCATTCATATTCCTTTCGATTGAACCGTCGAGTAATGGCCATATTTTTTCCTGAAATTTAAGGCCATATTTTTCTTCGCTAGTTGTAATGTATAATTGAAGCAATGCGCTTACATCACTACCTCTTCCCCATCGTCTCATTGGACTATCATCGTTGCTTGCATTCTTCATGGCTTCATCTGCTTCCTCCACCAACCTCTTTGAGTATTTCAAACATTTTTGAGAAAGTTCATCATTGTATCCTTTTAAAGCACGACTAGCTCCAGACAGGGATGCTGCAGTTTGGTAATCAAGAAATGAACTACGGTTGGTAAACGCCCAACGATCATCCATTGTTCCGCTTGAAACACCATCATTTTCAAATGGTTTCAGATTCGAATTATAGGGTAAATTATCGGTTTCGGTAGATGCATCACCTAAATGATGGTATTGATGCAAATTAGGAACAACAATACCTCGAACCGGGTGACCAATATTCTCAATTTGAGCTACTAAGTTTAATACCCCATGTTCAATTTGCTGCAGAATATCAGGCTGTCCGTCAGGGCGATGAATGTCGACATAGCGATTTTTTTGATCAATATATGTTTGGTCACGATCCGGAGCAAAAGATTCCCAAGTTTCAACAAAAGTTGAAATTACCTGATTATGCCTGCCTGTTTGAATATCAAAATCACCTGCATCGAACCACCCGCCAACGTCCATACCAGGAATACGCTCATAAGGTTTGTATTTAGTATCGGTAGTTGCCCCTTGTTTGTAACCATCAAAATGTTGATGATTAAGTGGAGCCTGAAGGCAATCGTCCATGTAAGGTCTGCCATGCCAAGTGCGGTATGCCTCATTTACTTCCATGTGATCCATCTGAATAGGGAAGTGTACATCCAGAGTAGGATACCATATTTCATCGTAAACATCTTGACCTATTGGAAAAACATTCGTTTTTTTATCTCCATACTGAATACAGTAAATTCCTGGTTCTTTTACTGAACTGAAATCGAATTTGGCATAATTGTATCTCAAATACTTACCCCAAACAACTACATCGCCTTTAAAGACAGTTTTAAATTCGCCATCTTCAGTTACTTTTAAAAGGGAAGCAACTTTTTCAGGAGTATCGTTCATATCCAATTCAACAACTGCTATTTTTTCTTCCTGAGGAACATAACCGGCTTGCGAAAAACCAACAACGGGTTCTCTAACCCAATTTGGTATTGTATTGGGCTCAACGTACCACGATAACACCTCGCCTGTTTTATTAGCAGGTAAAACACTTCGAACAATAAACCAACCATTTTGAGCCAAGTTACGTCCATCAAAAAGCATTAATTCGGTAGCCGACTTTATCTTAATGGAGCGCTCATTATCTTCAGGTGCTAAAACCAAAGTATTACCAGTTGCCAGCGGAAATGGAACGATAAATTCATCCTTCCCTCTATTGTCGAACGTGGTGTGCCCTTCAAACTGTTTAATTTTTTTACTACCCGGTTCTAATTTAGTATTGCTTGACGGGTAACGAGGAAAAATACCTGGTTGTCCATCAATCAAATAATTCTTTTCAAAATAAGAAGAAGGTAAAAACTCCATATTAAAACCTGCCCTTCCTTCAAGTTGCAGAGGAACCGGTTGATCTAAAAAAACTTTAATTCGGAATCCACTACCTTCGGGAGTTACTTTCAATTTTGAATCAAATTCGAATTCTTCATAACGAAGCGTAATTTCAATCGAATTGTTTTCTTTATCAACTTTACGATCAATCATTTTAGGAATTAAATCCCATTGCTCGGGTGTATGTTGCAGCCTGACAGCACCTCCGGTTGATGTTCGCACACCATGATGAATTAACTCAATACCAGCAGTTTTTTCATCAAAAAACATTCCGTTATATTCATTATTAAACACCCAAACATTGAGCCCTGGGGTTTCGAAGTAATCCAAAGAATTGAGTTTTAATTCTTGAGAGAAGGCATTTGTTGAAAGAAATAATATTCCCAACAAAAAAGCAGCCGATAAATGTTTCATTAAATGCTTTTTTATTGAATTATGTGAACAGTAAATATTTGAATGTTTATAGGCCATAATCAAATTTATTTAAAAGATATTATGTATTCAAAAAAGTAATTTTAAATCAGATGCTAAAATATACACTTAGCACTGACTAATATTTAATGTCGTATAATTTACCAAAATTATTAAGTAGATACGACAATCGTTCTTTGAGATTCTGAAAACTGAGATATGCCTCAAAAGGCAACCACTGATATTTGATTCTTCGCCAGAGAATTTCTATCAGATTCAGTTCTGGAGAATATGGAGGTAAAAAGAAGACCAATAAATCTTTCTCTTTCCACTCCTTAATTTTTGCCATGAACTTTTTAGATCTATGAATTGGTGAATTTTCAAGCATTACAATAGTCCTTTTAACTACCTGACCAATAAACTTATCTGTATTGAATGTCGTTTCATTCACTTCAAAGAACAGATCGTTTTTACGGTTCATAAGACCCACAACATTTAGAAACTTTCCTTTAGCAGCTGGTAATAATATAGGGTTCACTTTTGATTGCCATGCATATGGCACATTTGGAGTAAGTCCAAAATGGCTTTCATCACCAAAGTTAAGGTCTATGTATCCGCTATCTTCCAATTTTTTAAGGCTTTCTATTTGCTGTTGTTTAAGTTCAAAGTCATTCTGGTTGCGTTTGCTCTTTAGAGACAGTCGGGCTCTTTTCCAGATATAGCCCAGTATCTTTTAAAAAATTCTGCAAAGTTTTTTTTTGCAGATTACAATATTGTGTTATTCCTCAAGATAATTTAATACATTTTTTAAATTACTACTGTGATCTTTTAATTGCTCTGCAATCACTGTTTCAAGGTCTTTCAGTCGAGTTTTAACCCCTCTTCCAGTTTGGATGGAAAGAGAATCAATACCGTTTTTAGACCAATTGTCAAACCAACGTTCGATGGTTCTTCTGTTTACATCAAAAATGCCTGACAAGACAGTGATCGTTGTTTTTTGATTGGATAACAACAGACATTGGCTGCGTTTCCGAACTGCATTATTGGCACTGTTTTTATGAAGCTTCTCTAGTGCTTCAATCTCCTCTGTTTTCAGTACTATACACCTCACAATATGACACTTACAATTAAAGCATAGCATAAAAACAAGATAATACAACATTATATTATTCTTATTACTTAGAATCACCACCTGGAAATGAACCATCGATTAAGTCGGTGGATGGCCCTACAAACGAAACTCCATTTTCTTCAACTAATTCAGAATCGGAACCTAGCTGTCCCAATTCGGCTTCGATAACTGCTGGGA
>JAQIBQ010000326.1 GCA_027859005.1 Prolixibacteraceae bacterium
GTCTTTCATGTGAACAATATGATATCATATTTGCTTATTGTATCATATATTTTGTAAATCAGAATAATTTTTAAGAATATTACATTTTATTTATATCGCATGAATACAAGCAACAGAAATATTCATTTTTCATCATACAGCAATTGTAGTTGTTGTATGTGTTGTTGTAGCCGATAATCAGGCTTAAATTCCCAATATTTTATTTTCTTATTTTTTATTAAAAACCCATAACTAGTATATTATGAGCAATGTGAATAATATTTTACAACTTATTGGTAAAACACCAATTGTGAAATTAAACCGATTAACTGAAGGAATCGATGCTAACGTTTACGTTAAGTTAGAGAGTATGAATCCTGGGGGGTCAATTAAAGATCGACTAGCTTTAGCTGTGATTACTGCAGCCGAAGAAAAAATACAAATTAATCCAAATACACTTATTATTGAACCTACAAGTGGAAATACGGGTATTGGTTTAGCAATGGTTTGTGCAGTAAAAGGGTATAAACTAACACTAGTAATGCCCGAAAGTATGTCTTCCGAAAGAAGAGCAATATTAAAAGCATACGGAGCTAAACTTTATTTAACACCAGCTGCTGGCGGAATGAAAGCAGCAATTGCTAAAGCACAAGAATTGGCTTCTGAAACAAATGATTCGTTTATCCCAATGCAGTTTGAAAACGAAGCAAATGTAGAATTTCATAGGAAAACTACTGCTCCTGAAATTTGGGCGGACACAAATGGTGAAATTGATATATTTGTTGCAGGTGCAGGTACTGGAGGAACTATTACAGGTGTGAGTGAAGCCTTAAAAGAGAAAAAAGCATCTATCCAATCGGTAGTTGTTGAACCAAGCGATTCTCCGGTAATTGGAGGCGGCAAAGCAGGACCACATAAAATACAAGGTATTGGTGCAGGTTTTATCCCTAAAATTTTAAATACCGAAATAATTGATGAAATTTATACCGTCGAAAACGACATTGCTTTTGAAACTGCTCGCAGACTAACAATAGAAGAAGGTATTCTTTCAGGAATGTCAACAGGAGCAAATGTTTATGCAGCAATTGAAATTGCAAAGCGTCCTGAAAATAAAGGAAAAACAATTGTTACAATTGTTTGCGATACAGGAGAACGATATTTAAGTACACCATTATACAATACAGATGTCAACAATTAACGATACAAATATAGCCGAAATCTTGCGCAAAGCAGTTGATGGATTATCAAATAAAGGTTCATACAGCAGTGTTTGTCATGAACATCGAATTGGTGAACCATCAGTTTCGGTTGAAAAAATGGGTGAAATTGTAAATAAGGTTAGAGAAATTTTGTTTCCTGGTTATTTTGGGAATACAACACTCGATCCTGTTGCAATAAGCTATTACATGGGGGTTTATACCGATGAATTGTTTGAATTATTATCGGATCAAGTTTTGGCCGGTTTGTGCTTTACTTGTAGCGAACAAGATGATAAGGATGTCGACATAGTTATGCATACTCAGCAAGCAAGACAAATTGCTGCTCAGTTTATATCAAAATTACCTGAACTTCGTCGAATATTAGCGACCGATGTTGAAGCTGCATATATTGGAGACCCTGCAGCAAAAGGCAAAGGAGAGGTTATTTTTTGCTATCCGGCAATTCGTGCAATATCGAGTTATCGGATTGCGAATGAGCTAGTTAGGTTAGATGTGCCTTTGATACCTCGTATAATTTCTGAAATGGCTCATTCCGAAACTGGAATTGATATTCACCCCAAAGCAAGTATTGGAGAATCATTCACGATTGATCATGGTACAGGTACTGTTATCGGAGCTACTTGTATAATTGGTAACAATGTAAAGTTATACCAAGGAGTAACATTGGGAGCAAAAAGTTTCCCATTAGACGAAAATGGAAATCCAATAAAAGGTGTACCTCGCCATCCAATAATTGAGGACGATGTTGTTATTTATGCTCAAGCAACAATATTGGGTCGAATTACAATTGGAACTGGTTCAATAATCGGAGGTAATGTTTGGGTAACAAATACATTGCCACCTAACTCCAAAGTTGTTCAATTTAAAGCACGCGGGTTAAGGTTTAATGATGGAGCTGGTATCTAGTTGAATAATCAAAAAAAAGATAGAATATTCTATCTTTTTTTTTGATTATTTCATTCTAATAGTTGCGTTTAAATTAAAAAAGTCTTAAATTTTTATCATATTAAATCAGAAGTTTTCATTTT
>JAQIBQ010000510.1 GCA_027859005.1 Prolixibacteraceae bacterium
GAATAATACAAGCAGGTTTGCAATTAAAGAAACATTTCCCTTATCAAACCGATGATGTAAATGAGCTATCAGACGAAATTTCATTTGGAAAATAAAAAAACTATGAAAAAAATTATAACTGTATTATTAACGTTTATAGTAAGCTTGTCGTTGTTTGCCAAGGATTTGCCTTCGCGACCCAATCCACCTACTTTGGTAACCGATTATGCAAATATTCTTTCAAAAAATGAAAAAGCACAGCTTGAAAGCAAACTGGTAGATTATTTTGCGTCTACTTCAACTCAAATTGCTGTTGTTACAGTACCTACATTAGATGGAAACGAAATTTCAGATTATGCCTTCAAATTAGGTGAAAAGTGGGGCATAGGTGATAAAAAATTTAATAACGGGATTTTGGTTTTGGTTAAGCCAAAATCGAGTGCAAGTCGTGGACAGGCTTATATTGCTGTGGGCTATGGCCTCGAAGGTGCAGTGCCCGATGCAACTTCAAAACAGATTATTGAAAACGAAATGATTCCATTTTTTAAAGCCAACAATATGTATGGTGGAATTAATAGTGCAACGAATGTATTAATTGATATAACTGCAGGAGAATACAATCATCAGCAATATGCCAAGAATGTTGGGTCTGCTGGTGGGTTTAATCCTTTCATCCTTATAATATTAATCTTTTTTGTATTTCCAATGCTATTCGGACGTCGAAGAAGAGGTATGTATTCTGCAGGGGGACGTGGAAGCAGTTTGCCATTTTTGTTAGCTCTTGGAATGTTAGGTGGCAGCAGAAGAGGTCATTCTGGAATGTACAATGATTTTAGCAGTGGCTCTGGTTCGTTTGGAGGTGGCGGAAATAGTTTCGGTGGCTTTGGCGGTTTCGGAGGCGGCGGCTTTGGCGGCGGTGGTGCTGGAGGTAGTTGGTAAAATTCTATCAGTTAAGGAAATGAGGAACGGTTCTTCTTTTAATAGGACCCGTTCCTTATTTTTTGAGATAATTACTTAACTCTCTTAAATCAATGAGTTGGTTCTCAGTGAATTTTTCATCTTCGTAAGAGTTTACAAATTCCTTATTTACTAAATATAGCTTACTGTTGAATGTGTCTTGTTGATATCCGTTTTCCATCGTGAAGTAATCTATTTCAACTTCTTGAAAATTTAATGGACAAAACGACAATTCCATGTTTTCTCCTTCTTCATCCATGTTTAATATGGGTAAACCATGCGATCGGCAAATGGATGGACGATGAGCATATATTTGACATGTACCATCTGAAAGGAACAAACATTTATCTTTATCTTCAATATTAAGCTTAACCTCTTTATCTTTGATCTCTTCAAGAATTGAGATAAATTCAACTGGTAGCAGACTAAAATTCATGCAACAATCAGAACATCCTTTTCTACATTTTGTATTCTCTTTATGTTCCTGATGAAGGCGGTCACATGTTCTGTCAATTTCATTACGTATGAATAGATATTGATCTAGAATTTGTTTTGTTTTGATTTTCACTGTATTATTTTTGTCGCAAATTATACTTTATTAACACAAAAATTCAATATGAATGAAAAGTTTTCGTTTTTAAGTAGAAGAAACATTAACAGGAGTACAATTGCACATCATGCAACATAATCTTTTCTTTATATTTGCACCTATGCGAATTTCGATTTTTATATTCATATTATTATCTCTATTACAACCTATACAGGCACAAGAAAGAACAATGTCTGGTCCTAATGAAACAGGTGAAACAAAAAATAAGGAGATAGAAGAAGATGTAATAAATGTTGAATCAAAAATTCGAGCATGGACTTTGAGCAAACAATATAGTACCAAACAGTATGAAGTTGTTGATAGTGCAACAATTGGTTTTCATAACTATGTTCCAATGTTTAAACAGAGTATTTCTAATACCTATCTTGGATTTGCCGGATCACCTTATCAATCAAATATCTTTTTCGATAGAACCAATGAGAATGAATTTTACTTTTTGCAGAATTTCGATGCCTATCGTACCATTCAATCTGAAGTGAAATACTACAATACAACTACACCTTATGCTAGTTTAACCTACGAACAAGCTAAACAAGGTACCAATAAAACAGAACAGAAGTTTATTGCATTTTTCACACAGAATATTGATTCAGTAACCAATTTTGGATTTGAGTTTAATGTACTTAAAACACCGGGTCAATATTTGTATCAGGAAGCTAGTCATAAACACCTAAATCTTTTTGTTTCGCGAAATACCGAACGTTTGAATAGTTATGTAAGCGTTATGTCTGCTAGCGATTATTTGTATGAAAATGGTGGCATAACTGATTCCACAGTTAATCGATTCGCATCTCAAAGTATTATTTTTACACCAATTAGTTTTCAAGTAAGAAAATCTCCCAGTGATTTTAATGTCAATTTGCTAAACGGAATTGAAAATAATTACAAAACAATCTCTGCATTTACATCACATGAATATTTGATGTGACGAATTCCAATTATCGTAGATTCTTTAAGCAACGATTCAACAAAAACAGAATTTACACCTCGATACTCTATTCAATATTCTGCTGAATTTGAAAGTAATAGTAGAATGAATTATGAAAAAACGGCGAATCAAAGTTATTTCGATACTACTTATATTAATACCTCAGATCATACCGATTCGGTATTCTTTAATCAATTCAGTCATATCATTCAATTCAAGGTTCTTGAAGATGAAAGAAGAAAGTTTACGTTCGGGAAAAGGGTCTTTTTGGAGAATGAAATTGTAAGTGCAATACATCCTTTGCCATCAGGTCAAAGAAAGTATGATTATTCCAATTTATATGTGGGCGGCGAGGTTTATAAGTCTACCAGCTCTTTTGCAAACTGGAGCGCTTTAGCCCGTTTTGCAATTCTGGGGCGTAGCACTGGCGATGCAATTGTAAAAGGTACTTTCAATAAGAATTTTATACTAAAGAATGATACTACAATGCTTTATGCCGAAGGAGGGTATAAAGTTGTATCTCCAAATATTTTTCAGGAACATTGGTATGGCAATCATTTTAAATGGGAAAATTCCTTTAAAAAGCAACACGAAGTGCTATTTAAAGGAGTATTTGCATATCCTCGGTACAATGCAACTGTAGGGGCAAATTATGCATTGTTGAGCAATTACATGTACAACAACACCAATGCAATGCCAGATCAGTATAATGCTGAATTTTCAATATTTAGTGCCTGGATAAACAATGATTTTGAATTAGGGCGTTTTGGTTGGTCGAATAAGGCAGTTTGGCAAGAAATATCGAACGATGCCGTTTTACATCTTCCTAATTGGAGCTTTTATTCTAGCATATACTATTCACATTACTTATTCAAAGTTCTAAAATTGCAGTTTGGAGCCGAGGTTTATTATCATACTAAGTTTAAATCAGATAGTTATCAACCAGCTACAACTCAATTTTACCTACAAAACGATGTCTTGACTGGTGGTTATCCTTTAATTAATCTATTTGTAAATGCAAAACTTAAAAGAACATCGGCCTTTGCACAATTGTACCATGCAAATAGCATGTTTAATTTTGGCGACTTCTTTAGTGCCACCCAATATCCCATAGATCAAATGGCTTTTCGCTTTGGTTTCTTTTGGTCATTCTATGATTAGATCAACATTTATTCTACGTTAATTATGACGAGTGGCAGTGCCAAGATTAGGAGTGAAGCTATATTTTGACCTTACTTTGGACCCACAAGTTATCAACAATGAAAACAATTTAAGTAGGTATTTGTTAACTTGATGTATATAAAACCACTCTCTGTATTAGAGAATATGTTGAACCAAATTTCTTAATTTGAAGAGACTTTTTATTATTTTCTTGTTTTTAGTTGTAGGATTTTCCTCTTGTACGCTTTTTAATGAGAGTAAAAGCCATACTGAAACTCAGAAAACTAAACGCAAAGTTAAACACAGCGAATTAAACCGAATTCTTTACGATAAAGAATTGAAGGTAGTTGTTGATTACAATTCCACAAATTATTTTGTTTACAAAGGACAGCCAATGGGGTTTCAGTATGAATTACTGAAAGCATTTGCTAAAGATATTGGCGTAGATTTAAAACTTCAGGTTAGTAATAATTTACAGGAATCTTTTGATGGGCTTAACTCAGGAAAATACGATTTAATTGCCAAAAACCTTACAGTAACAAAAGAACGAAATCAGATAATTGATTTTACAGAACCCTTGGCTTTAACGAAACAAGTGTTAGTTCAACGTTTGCCTGCCGGTGCCGACACCTTAAGTCAAAAACAGATTGATGCCCTTTTAATTAAGGAACAACTTGATTTGGCAGGAAAAACTGTTCATGTTCAAAGAAATACAGTTTATGTTCAGCGCTTAAAAAATCTTTCCGACGAAATAGGTGAACCAATTACTATAATTGAGGACACAATTTATGGAGTTGAACAATTAGTTGCCTTGGTTGCATCTGGAGAAATAGATTATACCGTTTGTGACGAAAATGTAGGTTTGGTTAATCAAAAATATTATCCTTGGATTGATGTGAAAACACCTATAAGTTTTAATCAGAAACTATCGTGGGCAATTCGAGAAAACACTCCTGAATGGAAAGCCTACCTCGACGAATGGATTATAAATTATAAGCAAACCAGCGAATATAAGTACTTGTATTACAAATATTTCTCAGGAGACAGGAGTTCTAGAATAGTGAAGAGCGAATTTCATTCAATTACAGGAGGAATGATATCGGAATACGACGACTTAATTCGTGAAATGGCTTTAAGTTATAATTGGGATTGGCGTTTGATTGCTGCTATTATTATGCAAGAATCAAATTTCGATCGTTATGCCGAGAGTTGGGTTGGAGCGATGGGATTAATGCAGTTAATGCCTAAAACAGCTGCGATTTATAATATCGAAGATTTATCAAATCCTAGAGAAAATATCAGAGGTGGAATTGAATACCTTACCTGGCTAAACGATGTGTTTAAACCTATAATTATCGATAAAGACGAACGTATAAAGTTTATACTTGCTTCGTATAATGTTGGTATTGGTCATGTGATGGATGCAAGGAAATTAGCCATGAAATATGGTAAAGATCCTCTGGTTTGGAAAGATAATGTCGACTATTTTATCTTGAAAAAATCAACGGCGAAATACTATAAAGATCCTGTTGTAAAATGGGGATATTGCCGTGGAGAGGAACCGTATAAATATGTTATAAGTATACTCGATCGATACCAGCATTACCTCAATGTTCTTCCCGACGAGAATAATGTTTCTCTAGTAACACTTCCAGTTCTGCAATCATCATGGAGGTAGCTCCCCAAATAACATAGTCTTCAATTTTATAGCAAGGAACTAGCATCTTACCATTACTTGTATTTATGGTTTCAGTTGAGTGATTTTGTGATTTTCTTATCGAATGCAATGGAAGTGTAATTATTTTTTCAACCTCACTTGCATTGAGTTTGAATTGAGGTTTTTTAGGGACCCATCCAATGAAGGTGTGAATGTTGAAATTACTCACTGATACATAAACATCAGAGAGTTGCCCCAACAGTTTTATTGTAGAACTGTTAACGCCTATTTCTTCTTCCGTTTCTCGAAGTGCCGTTTCAGAAGGATTAGAATCGTGATTTTCACACCTGCCGCCTGGAAAACTAATTTGTCCAGGATGGTGTTTTAGATTTGAATTTCGTTGAGTTAAACAAAAGTACAATTTGTTATTTTCAGGGTAAAGCAAAATTAAGACCGCACTTTCCCGAACAATCTTGTTCGCATAACTTAAGCTTCTTCCTTTAGGTAACATTTTTGAATGTGCCTTTATGCCCGGTAAAGATTGTTCTAAAATTTTGTAAATGGTATCAATTTTTATTTCTTCTGCTTGATATCTCATACTACTTAAAACCCTTTATTCAAAAGAAATTGCATCAACTGGTGAAATTTTAGAAATGAATATTGAAGGTAGAATAATCATTGCAACGATAGCCAATAATGTTCCAACGTTTAGCAATATTATATAAGGAAAGTTGAAAACAATTGGAACTGTATCGAGATAATACGATACAGGGTCAAGAGTGAGAATACCCGTTGTGTATTGAAAAATACAAAAACCTATTCCAATTAAATTTCCCCAAAGCAAACCTCGTAACGATAAAAATGCTGATAAGTATAAAAAAACCTTTCGGATTTTAATATTTGGATAGCCCATCGCTTTTAAAGTCCCAATCATTCTGGTTCGTTCAATAATTACGATTAAAAGTCCCGAAATCATATTTATTCCTGCAACGGCAATCATTAATACCATTAAAACCCAAACATTTAGGTCGAGTACCGATAACCAGTCGAATAACATTGGATATTTTTTAACAATACTGTAAACCCGTAAAATTGAGCTTTCGGAAGCATTAAATAAAGCTATTTCACGTAGTTGTATAAAAACCTCTTCAAGTAATTTAAAATCGTCAATTAGTATTTCGTACCCACTTATTTCAGAAGAATGCCAACCGTTCAATTGTTTCACCTGTTTAATGTCTCCTAATACAAAAAGTTCATCAAATTCATTAAAACTAGAGCTGTAAATCCCGCTAATAGTAAACCTTCTACTACGTGGTTTGCTATCGCCTTCGTTGTAAAAATAGCAGTATAGCTTGTCGTTTACGTCTAGTTTTAAAAGTTTAGCTACCTTTTGAGAAACAAGAACTTCATTCGATTTTTTAGAGGGGAATAGTTGTGGTATTTTTCCCTCAATCATGTTTTTCTGAAAGAAAGACCATTCGTAATTTTCATCAACTCCTTTTAAAACGATACCATGTATTGCTTCTTCAGTTTTAATAATGCCTGGTTTTGTAGCAAATTTTTGGATGTGTTTTACATGTTCAAGGTTTAAGAATTCGTCTGATAAGCTAGAGTCAATTGTTATTGGTTGTGTTTCGTACGACGAGTTGGTATCGTAATTTACAATTTGAAAATGGGCACCAAACCCAATCACTTTTTCTCGAACTTCTTTTTTGAACCCCAGAAGAACAGATACCGAAATAATCATAATTGCAAGCCCTAGTGATATACTCGCAACGGCAATTGAAACAATTTTACTTGCAATTCCTTTTTTATTTCCTTTTTGAGAAAAAACCCGGCGTGCTATAAATAATTCAGTATTCAATGTATTCTTATTTTCAGGTAAAAATAGGAAATAATACCAACTGTGTATCATTCCAAATTATTCGATAGAAAATTATTAACAACTAATAAAACGATGAAAAATAATAAAAGGTATAGAAATAACGAAAAAAAATCTATTCTTCTTTTTCTTTAGGGTTGTAGTTGCGGTTTACAATTGGGATGAGTATAACACATATAACACCAGCAACAATTATCATTGAATTCATACTTGTATGGGCCAGTAATGCAAATATTTTACCATTAGCGCTTTCAATTCCATATAGTCCAAGTGTTTTTTCGGCCATAAAATGCCAAGCACCAATTCCTCCTTGAACAGGAGCAACCATACCAAAACTGGCCATTACAAATGTGGTAAGTGCAGCTAGTGGATTTAGTTCATTCGTAAAGGGCAGGCTGAAAAAAACCATCCAAAGCATCATGAAATACATAAACCAGATGAAAATGGTATGTGCAATGTAGGCTTTGTACCTTTTCATAGCTAATACTGATTTAACACCTTGAACAAAATCGTTAAAAACTTCTTCCAATTTATTTTTGCCTCCTTTTTTCTTACTCAAATGTAAGTAATATAGTAATCCCAGAATGGCAGCTACTAATCCTCCCCAAAGATAGGGTGATTGTAATATTGCTTTTACATTGTTTACAACTTGAGGGTTTTCTTTTCCAAAGTGAATGATTTTATCAAATTCAAGTACCAGTACAATACTAAACGAAATCAATAGCATCAATACATCAACAATGCGTTCAGTAATAACGGTTCCAAATAATTTAGAGAATGCTATTTTCTCGTACCTCGAAAGCATACCACAACGCACAAATTCACCCATGCGAGGCAATAACAAATTCATAAAGTACGATACCATTACTGTAATAAATGCATTTATTGTTTTTGGATGTTCACCCAATGGTTCTAATGCAATTTTCCAACGTAAGGTTCGGCTTACATGACTTAATAAACCAAAAAATAGTGAAAGTATAATCCAACGGTAGTCAACTTCGTGAGTTAAAGTGTTCCAAATTTTCGAAAAATCTTGGTCTCGATATACTAACCAAAATAGTAAACCACCTAAAGCGGTGAAAGCAATATATTTCAAAATATTAAGAATCTTTTTCTTCAAATCTACAGACTTTATAAGATGCTTTGTTAAATTTGCAAAGCACAAAAATAAACATTTGTTTCATTAAGCAATAGAAACTTTTGTTAAACATGAATCAATATGAACGACCCTGATCCTTATGGCAGTTGTAAAGGCAAAGAAAAACCTTGGACAACACTTTCTTACAGATTTAAAAATAGCTAAGAAAATAGTTGAGAGCCTACAATCCAATTGTTCCAATGTTTTGGAAATTGGACCAGGAATGGGAGTCCTCACTCAATTTTTATTTCAAGAACCATCTTTTAAAACTACAGCAATCGATGTCGATCGCGAATCAATTGCCTATTTGCAAGATAAATACGAAGATTTATCAGATCAGATTATTTATGGTGATTTTCTGAGCTATGATGTTAGTTTATTGTATGCTTCAGAACCGTTTGCTGTAATTGGGAATTTCCCGTATAATATTTCATCACAAATTCTTTTTAAAGTTCTTGATCATAAAAATCAAGTGCCTGAAGTAGTTGGAATGTTTCAGAAAGAAGTAGCCGAACGACTTGCTTCACCTCCAGGTTCTAAGGCTTATGGTATTTTAAGTGTTTTACTGCAGGCATATTACAAAATTGAATATTTGTTTACTGTACATGAAAATGTTTTTAATCCACCTCCTAAAGTTAAATCGGCGGTTATTCGTTTGACTCGAAATAGCGTTGAAGAGTTAGCT
The DNA here is from genome assembly GCA_027859005.1 of Prolixibacteraceae bacterium. Taxonomy (GTDB): domain Bacteria; phylum Bacteroidota; class Bacteroidia; order Bacteroidales; family Prolixibacteraceae; genus Roseimarinus. The sequence continues at coordinate 8,998 of JAQIBQ010000510.1, forward strand.
TGTGATGAAAAATTATTTAAAAAGATCATTAAAGCAACATTCAATAATAGAAGAAAAATGTTGAGGAATACGTTGAAACCATTTTTAACGAGAGATGGTTTTGAACATCATTTTTTAACGCAAAGACCTGAGCAGCTTTCAGTAGCCGATTTTGTAGAGCTAACTAATGCAATTGTCCAATTTCAAAACAAGTAAATATGCAGTTTGAATTGACCAAAGAATATATCGAAAACCTTAAAGAGTTAATTGAACTTAATAAAGAGGATGTAATCAAACAATCGTTGGTTGATCTTCACTCTGCCGATATTGCCGATATTTTAGAAGTTCTGAATACTAAAGAGGCTATGTCGGTTTATCTTCTTTTAGAAGGAGATACTGCTTCCGATGTTTTGTTGGAAATTCCAGTTGACGATCGTAGGAGATTTTTAGCTCAATTCCCTTCTGATGTTATAGCCCGTCAGTATATCGAGTTTATGGATTCCGATGATGCGGTTGATGTAATTAGTGAGCTTCCTGATGATAAGAAAGAAGAAGTAATTGCCTATATCGATGACGAAGAACAAGCAGAAGACATTACCGAATTGCTTTCTTACGATGAAGACTCCGCTGGAGGTATTATGGCTGCCGAGTTGGTTGCTGTTAATGAAAACTGGAGTGTTCAAATTTGTTTGAAAGAAATTGGTCGTCAGGCCGAAGACATTGATGAGATATATTACGTTTATGTAGTGAGCGATAATGAAAAATTGAAAGGTGTTTTGTCGTTGAAAAAACTTATTCAGTATCCTACGCAAACATTAATTTCTAATATATACAACAAGGAAGTTATCTCAATTGAAACCCATGGGGCGAGAGAAGATGTAGCTCAAATGATGGAAAAATACGATCTGGTCGCATTGCCTGTTGTTGATAACGAAGGACATTTGAAGGGACGTATTACAATTGATGACGTTGTAGATATTATTCGCGAAGAAGCTGAAAAAGATTACCAAATGATGTCTGGTATAACTGGCGATGTTGAGTTGTCTGATTCAGTTTTAAGTATTACAAAAGTACGCTTGCCCTGGTTGTTGATTGGCTTAGTTGGTGGTATTCTTGGTGCCTTTGTAATTTCTGGAAACGAAGGAGCTCTTGAGCGAATACCCAATATGGTTTTCTTTATACCATTAATTGGTGCAATGGCAGGTAATGTTGGTGTTCAATCTTCCTCTATTGTTGTTCAGGGATTAGCAAGTGGAGCGAACGATTTTCAAAGTTTAACGGGAAAACTCTTCAAGGAACTTGGTGTTGCACTTATTGTTGCATTTGTATTGGCAAGTCTGATTTTGATATTCAATCTTATGTTTAATTTTGCGGGTTCCGATGGTAACCTTGCATACATCGTTAGTTTTTCATTATTCATTGTTGTTATTTTTGCCTCCTTGTTTGGGACTTTTATTCCGCTGTTTCTGAATAGGTTGAAGGTAGATCCTGCACTCGCAACTGGTCCGTTTATTACTACAATGAACGATATTTTTGGTTTGTTGGTTTACATGCTTATTGCTCAATTCTTATTCTAAATTGATTGCCTTAAAATAAAAACATTTTTATTTTTATTTCACCTTTGAAACTACCAAAATCATTGGTATTTTCAAGGCAATTATTATTCCCCTGAAAATTCATCTTTTTTTTGAAGTAAATAAATTTGTTCACAATATAAATAAGCTGTAAATGAGTGATTTGAGGAAAATTAAATCTGCATTGATTTCTGTCTATCATAAAGAAAGAATTGACGAAATTGTAGAAAAATTGAAACAAATTGATGTTAAAATTTATTCAACTGGCGGTACCCAAAAATTTATCGAAGGTTTAGGTGTTGAAGTAACTCCTGTTGAATCGCTAACTAGTTATCCTTCAATTTTAGGTGGAAGAGTAAAAACTTTACACCCAAAAGTATTTGGAGGGATATTGGCACGTAGAGAAAATGAAGGAGATATTGCTCAATTACAAGAATATGATATTCCTGAAATCGACCTTATAATTGTAGATCTATATCCATTTGAAGATACAGTTGCTTCGGGTGCATTACATGCCGATATTATAGAGAAAATTGACATAGGAGGTATTGCATTAATTCGAGGTGCAGCCAAAAATTTCAACGATGTTATAATTGTTCCATCTCAAAATGAATACGACGATTTATTGACCTTGTTAAATGAAAAAGATGGTGAATCTAACCTTCAAGATCGTGAGGGTTTTGCTTGTAAGGCTTTTGCAACTTCATCGCATTACGATAGTGCAATATTCAACTACTTCAATCAAGGGAAAGACGACCTTTTTAGAGTTTCGCATAACCAAAGCAAAGTTTTACGTTATGGCGAGAATCCTCATCAACGTGGTGTGTTTTTTGGTAAATTCGATGAACTTTTCGATAAAGTACATGGGAAAGAAATATCGTACAATAATTTACTCGATATTGATGCTGCAATAACACTTATTGATGAATTTGAAGAAACCACTTTTGCTATACTTAAGCATAATAATGCTTGTGGGTGTGCATCGAGAGAAAAATTAATTGATGCTTGGAAAGATGCTTTAGCAGGTGATCCTGTTTCAGCATTTGGTGGAATTCTTGTTACAAATGCAGCTATTGATGTTGAAACAGCTGCTGAAATGAACAAGCTTTTTTCAGAAGTTGTAATTGCTCCGGGATACGATGCCGATGCACTTGAAATACTTAAATCGAAGAAGAATAGAATTATACTTATCCGAAAAGAAACAAAAATACCAACAGCTCAATTCCGAAGCGTATTGAATGGTGTTTTGTATCAGGATCGGGATTTAAAACAAGAAATAGCAGTAGAATTAAAACCTGTAACAACAACTCAACCATCAGCCGATAAAGTTGAAGATTTATTATTTGCCAATAAATTAGTGAAGCAATCGAAATCAAATACAATAGTACTTGCCAAAAACAAACAATTGTTAGCCAGTGGAGTTGGAGAAACGTCAAGAGTTGATGCACTAAAACATGCCATTGAAAAAGCTGAGAATTTTGGATTTGATTTGAAAGATGCTGTTATGTCTTCCGATGCATTTTTCCCATTTTCCGATTGTGTAGATATAGCACATGGAGTAGGTGTTGATAGTGTTATTCAACCTGGAGGTTCAATTCGTGATCAGGATTCAATCGATTTTTGTAACGATCATGGTATGGCTATGGTATTTACTGGCACACGCCACTTTAAACATTAAAAACAATTATGGGCCTATTTTCTTTTTTGACACAAGAAGTTGCAGTTGACCTCGGTACTGCAAACACAATAATTATTTACAACGACAAAATTGTTGTGGATGAACCTTCAATTGTTACCATCGATTTGAAAACCGAAAAAATGGTAGCTATTGGTGAAAAAGCACGACAAATGCAAGGGAAAACCCATTCGAACCTGAAAACTATCAGGCCTCTACGTGATGGAGTAATTGCCGATTTTAATGCTGCCGAACAAATGATCCGGGGGATGATTAAAATGATTAATACTTCAAAACGAATTTTTCCTCCTTCGTTAAAAATGGTTGTTTGTATTCCTTCAGGAAGTACTGAAGTAGAATTACGTGCAGTTCGCGATTCATCGGAACATGCTGGAGCTCGTGAAGTATATCTTATTTATGAACCAATGGCTGCTGCTATTGGAATTGGTATTGATGTTGAAGCACCTGAAGGCAATATGATTGTTGATATAGGTGGAGGCACAACCGAAATTGCTGTTATTTCATTAGGCGGAATTGTTACTAATAAATCAATTCGTATTGCTGGCGATGATTTAACCGCAGATATTGTTGAGTATATGCGTCATCAGCATAACATTAAAGTTGGTGAACGTACGGCCGAAGATATTAAGTTGAATGTTGGTGCCGCACTTTCTGAGTTGGAAGATCCACCAGCTGATTATATTATTAAAGGGCCAAACCAAATGACA
>JAQIBQ010000581.1 GCA_027859005.1 Prolixibacteraceae bacterium
AATTTAAAAGCAAAAAGCTTGTTATCAAGCCCTTGTTTAAAATGCATTTTAAATCCCTCAGGAATCATTGGCTCTAAATTATCATACTGAAACTTTGATACGATCAATAAATCATCCATTTCAATTGATTTATTTTTATTTATTGATGCAACAATTTTCTTGTTTTTACTTAGAAAGGTTTCGTTTATTTGTTGCTTAAAGCTTAAATCATTCATTTGGGATAAAAACCAATCGACTAAACCAGTCGTCTCTGATTTAATTTCGGTATCGACCATAAAAACAGTTAGGCCTAAGGTTTCAATTCTCCAATTCTCATGAATTTGAATTTCATTTTTTGATACGATACTAATTGGCTTATTGAAATACGAAACACATGGATCAATACCTGAACTCGTACCGTGAAAATAACTTTCCATGGCAGCTAATTGTTTTTTAACAAGAACTATATTATTGTTTTCATCAAATTTATACTTTGAATATATAGCTGCAATTAAAGCTCCTGAACTACCTAAACCATAAGCCTTCGGGATTGAAGAATCGAACCAAAGCCCATTTTTTACATCTTTCCCAAAGCTGAGCAAATTTAGAAAATGGAACTGATCTTTATTCTTTATCAGAAACGCATAAAATTGTTGTACTGACTGAGAAGATTGAATAGATTGTGTTGATTGAAGTGAATATTGAAACTTCAACTCTCCTGAATACATTGGATTTGGAATGGCAAAACCACTTCCACCCAATACCAGTCCGTATTCTCCAAATAGCAATATTTTTGATGGAAAGGATATCATTAGATTTGCATGGGGCCCCCTCCCATTTCATCGTCGATCCACTTCCCATTTTCACAAAACTGAATTAATTCGTTTCGAATAAAGCGATGTACTCTTTCCTTTTCTTCAAGAGGATAGATTAGATGCACATTGGGACCGGCATCAAGCGTGAAACACAATTCTGTTTTTGTGGTAGCACGAAAACTTCTAACGGCTTCAATAATTTCTAAGGAACCTGATCGGAACAACATTCCATCGGGCGATGATGTCATCAAAAGAGAGTGTAATGTTAAAGCCTCATTTTCTACAATAGAGGCAAAGGTGTCGAAATCGCCCACTTGCATGCTACACATTAATGCATGAATATTATCGGTAGCTTGTTCGTAACGAGCATTTGCAAAGGGATGTATTTTCATTAAGTTGTGACCCAACGAACTTGAAACACTTTTTGTTTTACTACTGACTAATAAAACAGCATCGCCCATTTTTTCAAATTTTGGGTGTACATCAAAACCAAGTGTAGATGCACGTTCATTTGAAGTGTTTTCGTAGTCTTCAATACTTCCCCATGTTGTCCATCCTCCATAAACTGAACGAGAAGCACTACCAGATCCTAATCGAGCCAAATGAGATGCACGACTAAAGAATTCACCCTTTTCATACTTCTTCTTATTAATTATTTCTTCAACCGAAAGGAGACAAAGTGCCAGTGCGCTCATTGACGATGCAGAAGAAGCTATTCCAGTTGAATGAGGAAAACTATTAGAACTATGAATTTCAAAAATATAGTCGTCGACAAAGGGCAGTTCAACTTTTATTTTCTCAAAATATAGAATTACCTTTTCTTCAAATAGCTGATTACGCTCACCTTCAAAATAGTAGTTCACTTCCATTCCTTCTGCAGAAGGTAAAAATCGCATTTCAGTAGTAGTTCTTGCATTTTTCAATGTCATACTCAGCGATGCATTATTTGGTAATTGCATACCGTGTTTGCCCCAATATTTTATTAAAGCAATATTAGAAGGACTTTGCCATTGTATTATATTTGAGTTGGTTTTCATTTATTGTGAATCTATCTTCTTTATTCGTTGAAAAGATTATTAAATGTAAGAACAGTATGAAAACCCTTTTGGTTGAAATATTTTTCAACTTCTTCAAAAGAAAGATAAGAAGCAACCATCACAAAATCGCCACCCCAAGCACCTAATGACTTAATAACGCCTTCGAAATCGGAGAAAAACTCTTCTTGAATTCTTGGTCTATTGATTAGTTTTGAAATTATAGTTTCGTGTTGAGTAAGAAGCTTTTGAAAGTCAATTAAAGTTGTGCACTTTAATATATTTTCACTTATTTCATTTACTTGATTTACCTCTAAATTATAGTTTTTAGTTTGGTCGAAATTACCGATTGCTTCGCGTGTATTTTTTTTCTTGTTCAACCACACAAAGCTGAGTTTATTGGCAAATAATGGATGAAAATCAAGTTTTTTTACAATCTCATTTCCATCGTTAAGTTGATACATAATAGGTCTTTCTGATTCAGCACATGCGATATCGTAGCCCGACCCTTTGAACACTTTCCTATTTATTTCATATGGATCACAATTTGCCCAAGTGGCAATATTTGCAATTAAAGTGCTACTTGTTCCAAGCCCCCAATTTTTATCAAACTCAATATTTGTTCGAACTTTACAACCTGATTTCAAAAAATCAGGATTCTGGTGCTTAGCTTCCTTTAATATTTCAACTAAACGTGTTGCAATTTCGGTATCAGTTGTTGTTTCTATTCGAAGTTTTTTGATTCTAATTTTCGCAGAAAACCAATCTTCGTTTTTAATTCTCGAATTCCATTTAATTGTTTTCTTATCTGAAGGTTCAACAAAAAGTTCTTGTCCATGTTTCGTAGGAAATGCAATTGCTTTAGCTCCTTTTAACACAAGGTACTCGCCAGTTAATAGCAACTTGCCATTTGATCGGGCATACACTATTTGTTGTCGATTTTTCAATTGTTAAGTAATTTATTTAGTGCTGAATAGGAAACTTCTCTATTTTTAAAATATTCAAATGCTTTTTCTTTCTGTTCATCAGTGGCTTTAATCTGATTGAGCATGTTGCTAAGATGCATTTTCATATGCCCTTTTTGAATACCTGAAGTAACTAAGGACGCAACAGCCGAAAAGTTATTAGCCATTCCTAATGAAGCAATTATTTCCATCAAATGATTAGCAGAAGGATTTTTCAGCATTTTTAAAGCAACTTTTGCCATTGGATGCGATTTTGTTACTCCACCAACGGTGCCAATTGCAAGGGGTATTTTAAGAGAATAAGTAAATTGCCCATCCTCATTGATATCAACTTCTGAAAGTGCTCTATACTCACCACTTGATGCAGCGAAGGCATGTCCAGCAGCCTCAATTGCTCGCCAATCGTTTCCAGTTGCCAGAACAACTCCATCAACTCCATTGTAAATTCCTTTATTATGGGTTACAGCTCTTGAAACATCATGCTGTGCCATTTTAACAGCCAAACTAAATCGTCGAGCAAAATCCTCAGCAGAATATTGACCACTCATTGCTTTAAGGTCTTTAACTTCACATTGCACTGAACATTTCACAACACTTTCTGGCGTATGATTCGATAAAATGGACATGATTACTTCAAGAGTTCCATCATCTTCAAAATTTGAAAAGTACACTTCTATTACATGAGCCATTTTCTCAAGGCATGAGTTAATAAAATTAGCGCCCATTGCATCGGCTGTATCAAACGAAACGTCCAACTGGTAATAATTATCAATTTTAGAAGACAAATCGAGCAACTCAATATTACTTATTCCTCCTCCACGGTTACGCATTCCTTTAGTAATACTATCAGTTTCGGTAATTAGTTTTTCTTTTAATTCAGAAAAAGAAGCATTTAATAATTCAGAAGTACCAGACCACATAAAGTGAACTTGTCCCTTTTTAGTTGTGCCCAGAATTTCAGTTTTGAATCCGCCATGTTTTGCCCAAAAGCCTGCGGCACGAGAAGCAGCAGCAACAACTGAACTTTCTTCCATCACAAATGGAACCAGGTGAAATTCATTATTGATAAGCACGTTCGGAACAACGCCAAACGGCAAATAATAATTAGTTAAATAGTTTTCGCTAAACTCACTAAAAATAGTTTGAAATTCAGGATTTGAATGTAGAAATGAATTAAGTTCAAGCGCAAGATCTTCTCCTAGCCAATTTTGAAGCAATCGAATTCGTTCCTCTCGATTGAATTTAGAAAATCCAGCAATTAATTCCCTACTATTTTTTTCAACAGTATTATTATTCGTTTGAGGATTTATATTTTGTTCGCTCCCTTTTGACATTTTAAGATTTCAAGATCCATGAAAGACTATTTATATTTGACGAATTCTCCCCTTTTGGGCACCGATAAATATCGGGGAGAGGGGTTATTTTAATTCATAGCGCGATATCACCATTTTTAATATTTCAGAGGTGCCTTCGCCAATTTGCAACAATCGCTGATCGCGATAAAAGCGTTCAACATGATTTTCGCGCATTAAACCATAGCCACCAAATATTTGCACCGCCTCATCGGCAACTTCTTTTGCAATTTGAGAACAGTACATTTTCGACATGGCTGCCAATTTACCGTAAGCCTGTCCGGCATCCTTTAATCTACATGCCTTGTATAATGTATTTCGTGCTAATTCTATTTTAGTAGCCATTTCTGCCAGTTTAAAATAGATCCCTTGAAACTCAGCAAGAGCTTTACCAAACTGCTTCCGTTTTTTTGAATGAGCCAAAGCCATTTCATAAGCACCTTGAGCCAAACCTAAGCCCATTGCAGCAATTGACAATCGGCCACCATCTAAAGTCGAAAGCATAATTTTAATGCCTTGACCACGCTCTCCTAAAATATTTTCTTCGGGTACTTTGCAGTTTTCAAAAGTCATAATAGCATTATCAGCAGATCGCCACATCATTTTATCTTGCATGGGAACTGTAATATACCCTTTCGTTTCACGAGGTGTAAGAATAGCTGAAAGTTCTTTCCTATCTCCATCCATTCCAGTAATTGTAAGGTTGGTAATTCCCGATGCAATATCGGATGCAGCATTGGTAATAAACATCTTAGACCCATTAATTACCCACTCCCCATTTACTAAAATGGCAGTAGTTTCAACTCCTTTTGCATCGGAACCAGCATTCACTTCGGTTAATCCAAAAGCCCATAGCTTATCCCCTTTACACAAAGCAGGAATGTATTTTTTCTTCTGCTCCTCAGTTCCAAAATTATAGATTGGCGTAATTCCCAACGAATTATGGGCCGCGATTGTTGCCGCGGGTGAACTATCGATACGTGCAATTTCCTCAATGGCAATTATGTACGACAAATAATCTAATCCTTGACCACCCAATTCTTTTGGCATGGTAATACCGAATAAGCCTTCATTTCCCATTTTTTGGGCAAGTTCAATCGGAAATTCTTCTTTTTTATCTTGCTCAATAGCAATAGGTTTAACATGTTTCTCTGCAAACGCTCTTACTTTGGCACGGTAATCAATGTGGTTTTTTTCTAAAAATTCGTTCATAAGTTTTATTCTTTCAAATAAATAAGCGGCATTTGATCTGCTACCTGA
>JAQIBQ010000591.1 GCA_027859005.1 Prolixibacteraceae bacterium
TAAAATACAACGAGTAAAATGAGGAGCAAGAGCGAAATGAAAACATTAAAAATTGGAGATCACATACCAGCTATAATACTTAATAATCAGTTTGGTGATTTAATTAATATCGACGATTATTTAGGTGAACAAAATTTGGTAATCTACTTCTATCCAAAAGATAACACCTATGGATGTACTGCTGAAGCTTGTAAGTTTAGAGATGCTTATGAAGAGTTCAAAAAGTATAACTGTAGTGTAATCGGAGTAAGTTCCGACGACGAAGAAAGTCACAAACAATTCGCAATTAAAAACAAATTGTCTTTTAATTTATTGAGCGACAGGGGGAATAGAGTTCGCCGTCGGTTTGGGATAGCATCCAATTTATTTGGGCTAATTCCAGGAAGAGTAACTTTTGTAGTCGATAAAAAAGGAATTATTCAATATATTTTTAATTCACAATTGAATATCTCAAAACACATATTCACTTCACTCGAAATTTTAAAAAAGCTGAAATAGCTAAAGCAGAATCAATAGTTTTTTTGTATAAATTGGAATTCAATCAAAATATTTAACTTTGATATACCAAAACACCAAACGTAACAATGAAAAATTTAACCCTCCATCAAGTTGATGCTTTTGCTGAGTCTCCTTTTACAGGTAACCCTGCTGCAGTTGTTATTATGGATGAATGGATTCCTGATATAACAATGCAGCAAATTGCGATGGAAAACAACCTCTCCGAAACGGCCTTTATTGTATTTCAAAATAATAGATACAATATACGCTACTTTACTCCTCTTAACGAAGTTGAGTTATGTGGACATGCAACACTTGCGTCTGCATTTGTAATTTTCAATATTGAAAAACAATCAACTTCTAAAATTACTTTTCGAACACAGAAACGAGGTGATTTATTTGTGTCAAAGGAAGGTGATTTATTGATAATGGATTTTCCGGCAGATCAGTATGTAAAGATTAAGATACCCGAAAATATTGAATCAAAACTTGGAATATCTCCTATTGAAGCCTATTGGGGATTGAATGATTTAATGTTGGTTTTTGAGAACGAAGATCAAATAAAAAATATGAATCCAAATTTTGAGCTGCTAAAAGAAATTGATGCCCGAGGAATACTAATAACAGCTAAAGGTGATACGATGGATTTTGTATCACGCTTTTTTGCACCATTAGAAGGTATTAACGAGGATCCAGTTACAGGCTCTGCGCATACTACTTTAATTCCTTATTGGAGTGAACGTTTGGGTAAAACGGTATTGTTAGCCAAACAATTGTCGAAACGAGGAGGAACGTTATATTGCGACTATTTGGGTGAAAGGGTGAAAATTGCAGGAAAAGCGATTCATTACTTAACGGGTACAATTTCAATTTAACAGATCATTTCTAACTTTGATAAAATTTAGAGTAAATGAGCCAACGAAAAACAGATCATATTAAAATGGCTGCCCTTTCGGCACCTTCAACAAGTAATTCTGACGAGCGATTTTATTATGAACCTTTACTTGCTGCACATCCCAATAAAATATCACCACACTCATTTCTTGGTAAAGAAATGAAGTTCCCGCTTTGGATTTCGAGTATGACAGGTGGATCGGTCGAAGCCAATAAAATTAATCATCTTTTGGCTGAAGCTTCTGCCGAATTTGGCTTAGGTATGGGACTTGGTTCTTGCCGTAGTTTATTGTACAGTGACGAGTTTTTCGACGATTTTAATTTACGTCCAATTATTGGGACAGCGCTACCATTTTATGCAAACTTAGGGATTGCTCAAATAGAACAAATGATTGAAAATGGTGAGGTCGATAAAATTCACGAGCTAATTTTCAAATTGCAAGCCGATGGGCTTTTTGTTCATGTCAATCCTACTCAGGAATGGTTGCAACCCGAAGGTGATCGGTTTAAGAGACCAGCCATCGAAACAATTCAAGAGTTGATTGATATTGTTGGCGATCAATACAAGCTAATTGTAAAAGAAGTTGGTCAGGGGATTGGACCTGAGAGTCTTAGCCAATTATTGAAACTGAAAATAGATGGAATTGAATTAGGTGCTTTTGGAGGAACAAATTTTGCCAGCATTGAAATAATGCGTAACAATGGAAGGATTGCCAACTTCATGTATCCATTAGCTACTATTGGACATAATGCCGATGAGATGATAGCTATGATTAATGATATATGCGATGATCATGAAGTGAATTGTAAGCAAGTAATTGTTTCGGGTGGTATCAGAAACTTCCTTGATGGTTATTATTATTCAGAAAAAACAAATTTACCTGCTGTTTATGGAATGGCTGGAGTAATGTTGCAACATGCAATGTCGTCGAAAGAAGATTTGTTTGATTTTATAGAAGCCGAAAAGCAAGGTTACATGTATGCCAGTTCTTTCTTGAAAGTTCGATAGTGAAATTTTCAAACTCATTTTATGCTCTTTTTACTTAGAATTTTATTTTTACCCCTTACGATTCTTCGAGTTATATTGCTTTTTTTAAATTCACTTCTCTTTCTGGGCTTTGTAATTCTTGAAAATAAGCGATATCAACGTACTGGAATATTCAATTTTTGGTCGGCAAAATACTGGTCACGAATTAATCTTCTTATAATGGGAGTGTATGTAAAGCATAGCAAACTACCCAATATTTCGCGCTATATACTTACACCCAATCACAGTAGCTATATCGATGGCTTCATTGTTGCAGCTCATTCAAAATCGGCATTTGTAGCCAAAGCCGAATTGTTAAAATGGCCTATTATTGGACCGGCAATGAAAGCTGGGCAAGCGATATTGGTTAAGAGAAAAGAAATGAAGAGTTTACTCGAAACCATGACTAAAATTAAAGCGAAGATTGAAAAAGGATATTCAGTTGTTGTTTTTCCCGAAGGGACTACACAAAAGAAGCCTGGAACGAAACCGTTTAAAAATGGGACCTTTAAAATTGCAGCCGATAATAATATTCAAATTATTCCATGTGCAATTCATTTTCGCAATGACAAAATGAAATGGGTTACGTCAGATACTTTACCTGTTCATTTTTATAAGCAAATGTGGAAACCAATTTCATTTGCTGAAATTCGATGTGCCGAGCCAATTTCAAATTCTGATTTTAAACAATTAAAAGAAAAAACTCAGCAAACCGTAAATGAAATGTTGCTGGAAATGGAGGCTAAATCTCGTCGCCAGTAAACAGCTCGGTAATTCCTTCTTTTTGAATGCTTTCTTGCATCACAAAATCGCTTGGCTTTGTACTAAATTGTATGGCAGCTTTTAAGATTTTCTCAAGTAAGGTAATATCTCCAGTTGTATTCAAGAAAACGTCCTCGTTGCCGAGTACCCAGTTTACCGCATTTTTGATTCCTTCGTCGGTTTTAATAGGGCTATACCAGGTATTGTAATGCGACATCTTTCCTTCGGCATGCTTTCCTCTGGCTAACACCTTAATCGTTTGTATTGCAACATTTCGTTCTTTACAAATTTTAACTAATTCATTAAAATCGGAAGCATACTGTTCATTCTGCATTAGGATAAAATTGTAGGGGAGAAGTACGGTATCAAAATCGTATTTCTTCAAACTTTCTATATGTCTACGAGGTGCCGCCAGTCCATGGCCAGTTATGCCAATAAATTTTGTTAACCCTTTTTCTTTTGCTTCTTGAAGTGCATCAATGGCACCACCTGCTTGCATGGCAATTTCCCATTGTTCCTGGTTTATAATATTATGCATTTGCCATAAATCAACAGAATCGACTTTCAACCGTTCAAATGATAGATGTAGTTCGTCCATGGCGGTTTGATAGGTTCTTCCTTCGGTTTTAGTTGCTAGAAAGAATTGGTTACGCATACTTTTCATCCATGGACCAATTCGTAATTCTGATTCGCCATAACTTGGGGCCGTGTCGATATGGTTAACGCCGTATTTTAAAAGTAAGTCCAAGGTTTTATTGGCTTCGATTTGGGTGCAATTGCTTAACGCAAAAGCGCCAAATATTGTTTTTGAACTTTGATGGCTTGTACGCCCAAATATTTTTCTATTTATCATTGTTTCTTTATTTTTGTAAAAGGTAAAAGAGACGAAGATACAATTTTACACTAATTTTTGCATCGGTTTATATAGTTTTATGGATATTTCAACTAATATCTAAACTATTAACTTATCTTTGCCGCCTTATTAAAAATACATGACGTTCAAAGAATTAGAATTAATATCACCCATACTTAGAGCCGTTGAGGCCAAAGGTTATACCGTTCCAACTCCTATACAGGAGCAATCAATCCCAATTTTATTACAAGGAAAAGATCTATTAGGTTGTGCCCAAACTGGTACAGGAAAAACTGCTGCTTTTGCAATTCCTATACTTCAGCACTTGTATAATAAAATTGATGTACGTAAGGGAAAAAGGAAAATAAATGCATTGGTTTTAACTCCAACGCGTGAGTTAGCCATTCAGATTTACGATAGTTTTAACGACTATGGAAAATTTACAGGATTAAAAAGCACTGTAATATTTGGTGGCGTAAAACAACATACACAAGTAAATACACTTCGCAATGGCGTTGATATATTAGTAGCTACACCAGGTCGTTTACTCGATTTAATAAATCAAGGTTATATATCGTTAAGCGATGTTGAATATTTTGTGCTCGACGAAGCAGATCATATGCTCGACATGGGCTTTATTCACGACATAAAGCGGGTAATTGGAAAGTTACCTAAGAGTCGTCAATCACTATTTTTCTCGGCTACTATGCCGTTCGAAATTGTGCAACTTGCAGGAAAAATATTGGGTAAGCCTGAAAAGGTAACCATTAATCCAGAACAAGCCACTGCCGAACGTGTTGAACAAAAGGCATACTATGTAACTAAGTCGAGTAAGCCTAAATTGTTGGTTCATTTACTGCAAGAAAAAGAATATGAATCTACTTTGGTATTTTCAAGAACAAAGTACGGTGCCGACAAAATTGTAAAGGTGTTGAATAAGGCCGGAATTAATTCGGAAGCTATTCATGGGAATAAGTCGCAGGGTGCCAGACAAAATGCTTTAGGAAAATTCAAAGAAGGAAAATTGAAAGTGCTTGTGGCAACCGATATTGCTGCACGAGGTATTGATGTTTCGGCATTAGCATTGGTTATTAATTATGACTTGCCAAATATCTCAGAGACCTATGTTCACCGTATTGGACGAACAGGAAGAGCAGAAGCTAGCGGACTTTCTATTTCATTTTGCGACAGAGAAGAGCGTGTTTACCTTCGAGATATTCAAAAATTAATTGGACAGAAAATTCCTATTCAGGAAGTTCATCCTTTTGTTGGCGATGTTGATGAAATTAAACCTCGAAAAAGTGTAGGGAATACACCTCGTAAGAAAAGGCCAAACACTTCATCGAATAAACCAAAAAGTGCTGGTGAAGGTTCTAGCCGAGGTAAAAGGAAACCGTTCTCAGGAAATAAAAGTTCTGGTGGAGGTTCTGATTTTAGAAGAAATAAAAGCTCAAATACACGTAGTAAAAGAAGGTAACTAAAGTAGTCATTAGTCAATAGATAATGGTCATTTGAAAATGAAACTAATTCAACAAATGACAATTGGCTTAATGATTATTTTATTTTTTTGCTGCTGAATTGCCTGCCAACCATCCGGTTGAATAGGCAATTTGTAAATTATACCCACCTGTTTCGGCATCGACATCAATTATCTCGCCGGCAAAGTATAGCCCCTGAATTAGTTTCGATTCCATCGTTTTGGGAGATATTTCATTGGTTGGAATTCCTCCGGCAGTAATAATTGCTTCTTTAAAAGATCGATGATGATTGATGGTGAACCGTAGATTTTTCATCATCATTTTTATTTTCTTGCGTTCATCGCCCGAAACTTGATGGCATTCTTTTTTAGGATCAATTTGTAATTCTTCGATGAAAACAGGAATCATAGAAGAAGGAAGCCAGTTCTTGAATACATTAATCACTTGCTTTTTCCCAAATTCATTTAAATCTCGGATTAAGCTTTTATCTAATTTTTGTTCATCGAGTGCAGGTTTGAGATCGATGGTAATTTCTACTTTTTCTTTTTTCTGAAGTGCATCAACCACAATTCGGCTAAGAGTAAGTATGATGGGACCCGACAAACCAAAGTGAGTAAATATCATCTCGCCAAAATCTTCGCCCATTTTTTTATTATTTACCCAAACAATGGCTTTTACATTCTTCAGATTTAAACCTTGAAGTTTTTGGGCTCTTCCTCCTTCAGTAACTAAAGGAACCAAAGCAGGTCTTATGTGTTGGGGTTGATGTCCGAGTTGTTTCGCTAATTCATATCCCTCGCCATTTGATCCAGTTGCAGCGTATGACTTGCCACCAGTAGCTAGAATCACTTTTTTAGTTGAGAATTGTTCTCCATTGGCTATTAATCCCGTAATGCTTTTATCTTCAGCAAGAATTTTTTCAACCCTATATCCGCACTTAATTTGAACTTTCAATTCATTTGCCCACCCAAGTAGGGCCTTTAAAACATCGGCAGCTTTGTTGCTTGCAGGAAAATACCTTCCGCCACGTTCAAGGGTTGTTTCCAAACCGTATTTTTGAAGAAGAGCAAGTATGTCTTTCGAATAATATTGCGAAAAAGCGTTACGGAGAAATTTTCCATTGGGGTAAACTACTTTTATAAAATCGCTAATTGGAGCTGCATTTGTAATGTTGCATCGGCCTTTTCCGGTAATTAAAAGTTTACGTCCTTCAGAACGCATTTTTTCTAGAATCAAAACTTTTGATCCTTGTTCAGCCGCTCTTCCTGCTGCTAACAATCCTGATGGACCAGCACCAATAACAATTACATCGTAGTTCATAATGGGCGCAAAGGTATTTTAAAAAATTATCTTTGCCACTTATTTTAATTATGATGATGGAATTATTTACTGAGACTTTTACCACGATGCTTGGTGCCGTTGGTCGCATTTTTATCATTATTGTTGCTGCCGGTTTCCTGCTTAGGAAAAATATTATAACCAATGATCATGTAAAGGCATTATCGAAAGTAACGGTGAATATATTATTACCGTGTATGCTATTTTCTAAAATTAGCAATAATTTTGATGCCGAGATTATTTCCTGGTGGTGGGCTATTCCTTTGGCTAGTTCAGTTATGGTTGCTGTTGGGGTGGGTTTTGGATATTTGTTTTACTTGAGAAAGTATAAAGAGAAACAATTTTTAATACCAATTGGTAGTATGCAAAATGCGGTGTATTTGGTTTTACCTATTGGAATGTTTATGTATGCCGAACAATTTGACTTGTTTGCCATCTATAATTTCTTGTTTTTAATTGGCTACATTCCTTTGCTTTGGAGTGTTGGAAAAATATTAATTACGGGAGGATCTTTTAAAACGGTAAAACGAAACGAAATACTTACAACTCCCTTTGTTTCAGTTGTTGTTACAATGGTAATTGTATTATTAGGATTACATCAGTTTGTTCCTCCAATGTTGATGGATTCAATTGACTTGGTAGGCAATGCAACCATACCTGTTTCGAACATTGTATTGGGAGCTACTTTAGGAGGAATATCTTTCAAAGTACTACCCCAATTATCTGATGTATTAAAACTTTCATTAATAAAATACATACTTATTCCGCTATCGGTAATTGGACTTCTTTATGCAATAGGCTTAAAAGAGACCAATCCATTACTCGCGAATTTATTGGTGATTGAATCAACAGCTGCGCCTGCTACTGCATTAATCTTGCAGGTAAGAGCATACGGTGGTGACCGGCAAACTATTGGCAGTATAATGATAATCAGTTATGCTATTTGCTTGCTTGCGATTCCATTTTGGGTAGCTGTTTGGCAGGTATTGTAATGCTTGAAAAGACCTATTATTTAACGTGAGTTTGACCTCGATGTTTCTCGTAGTGTTTTATTTATAGGCTATTACATGATTTATTTGTTGGCCATTAGTCATCAGAGTCGTTAGGGGAATTAAATGTAGAGTCAATAAATGACTTTTTTCTAATGACAATTGAATCGTTAGCTCTGCTATATGCGAAGAATTCTTTTTTGATAGCTGAAATTCAATAGTATACTATTTTCCCTTGTATCGAGCTGACGTTATTTATTCTTTAAAACGGCATCTGCTGCTAACTTTCCTGTTAAAATAGACATTGGTACACCTGCTGGACTATAGGTCCATTGGCCAGCTTGAAAAATATTTGGGATAGGGGTTAATATTGATTTTGCCGATTTTTGAATGTTATTGATAACAGGTACAGGGCTTTCAAAAGACCACCCAATAATGGAACCTTCTGAACTTGCTACACGGTTTTGAATACTTAATGGCGTAAAGGTAAACTTCCCAATTACTTTATCTTTTAGCATGGGGTAAACCGAATTTGTAATTAGCTCAATTGTACGCTTTTCAATTTCAGCAATAAACTCTTCGTACCATCCTGAATCCTGAACTTTTTTAAATAGGAAATATTCACTTAAAAAACTGATAACCACACCTGATTTGTTTTCCGGAACCAAATCGGGATCTTTTAAACCTGGAATTGAAATCTCAAATGTGTTCAATGAAATATATCGGTCGAGCCATTCTAGTACTTGTTCTTTAGAGAAACGATTCCAATTTTCAAGCATATGATTCAGTTCACTTCTATAGATTTCTCCCAATCCTTTTTTTGAAGGTGTATAAAAGAAATGTCCACTTGAGATTGCTTTGAAGCTTTCCAGTGGCTCATCTACCTGGAGGAAAAGGGTGAAAACAGAATCACTACCTCTTTTGCTAATTAACTTACTTTTCGTGGCCTCAAATTGCTCTTTTACCTTAGGTTTAAGCAGGTCTATTTGGGTGTTGTTGTAAAAGTATTTTGCATCGGCAGCCCAAATGAGTTGATCGTATTCGTATACAATTCCTTTGTTATCTGTTAGGGTATTATTGTTGGCATTAACTTTTGTCACACTGGTTTTTAGTGAAATTTCACCACCCAATTCTAGGGCTTTATTTTTGACAACATCAGCCAATTTACCAACTCCTCCTTTTGGATAAAAATAGTCGAGGTAAAGCGAGAAATAACTTAGGGCAAAGAAAGTAGGAGTACTTTTAAAGAAATGTTGAGATATTATGTCTCGTAAAGAATCATTTTTTATGATGGTTTTTAGGTGATCTTCCACTGGTATATTCATCCTGTTAATTTTTCCAATGGTGAAAATAAACTTTGGAAGCCACGGAAGTAGTTTTTTGAAAATATAGTTTAGATCGCTTTTTAGATCTTTAAAGAAGGGATTTTCAATACCATAAAGTACATCCATGTGTTTCATTATGGTTTTAATCTCTTTAAGAATTTGATCTATTTCGTTTTCACTTTCGGGGTAGTGTTTTATCAGCAATTTGCGATAATCATTCAGACTACTACGATCTTTTATATGAATAATATCCTTTCCGATACCTACCGATACAGAGCTTTTTACAGTTTCAAGTTTAATACCCAAATTTTCTAACATGGGTAAAATAATTCCTGCATCTTCTAGGGCTCTAACTCCTGCATCATATTGGAATCCATTTCTAGAGAAAGAATTAACCAGCCCACCGCATTTATCATTTTTTTCAATAAGTAGTACCTTTTCTCCTGCGCGTGCAAGGTATGCTGTTGAAGTTAAACCTGCTATTCCTCCACCAACTACAATTGTATCGTATTTATAATCATTCATAAGCCTTGTTAATGAAAGCCTTTTAATTTTTACTGATTCTACAATCCACCTAATTCTATACTTTTTTCCCAAAGCTTTTCTGCTTCCTCTTTATCCAGTGCAGGTGGAGTTGGTTCTTCTTCGGTTGTTAAATTAAAGAATTTACCACTACTACCATCCAATTCTTTAGAAGCACCTAAGTAGTATAAAGCTTCAGCAGATAAATCGGCAGATTTCAGGGTTTTATCCAAGAAATTTCTTTTAAACCATTTGTATAAAGCACCATTTTCTTGTCCTGTCTCCGTTTTTACAGCACCTGGGTGCATTGAATTTATGCTCACTCCTGAATTGCTAAATCGTTTGTCGAATTCAATCATGGAAAGCAATTGTGCAAGTTTAGCCGATCCGTAACTTTTTAGTCCTGAGTAAGTTCTTTGTTCCCAGTTTAAGTCATCGAGTCTTAAACCCCAGGCAGCAAAACGATGTCCCTCGGAATTCACCATGATTATTCGTGCATTTTGCTGTGATTTTAACTTATCGATTAACCTGTAATTCATGATAAAAGATGAAAGGTAATGTACTACAAAAACCTTCTCTAAGCCTTCATCGGTTAGTTCTCTTTGGGTAAGGTAAACACCAGCATTGTGAATCAAAACATCAATGGGCTCCTGCATCAGAAGCAATTCATCAGTAACTTTTGATACATCTTTTAAATTGCTTAAATCGGCTAGCTTGTAATTGCACTTAACGTTAAATTCCTGTTCTATTTCAGTCTTTAGCTTTTCTGATTTCTCTGGATTTCTTGTTATGCAAAGCAGGTTTGCACCCATACTGGCATATTTGCGCGCAGTAAGGTATCCTATGCCTGATGTTGCACCGGTTATTACAAGCAATTTGCCAGTAAGCTTTTCTTCGCAAATTGTAGGAGCTAACCTGCTATTTTTGATCATCGCAGATACGTTGGATACGGTGTATTCTTTAAAATATTTGCGAAATTTTTTATTTTTTACCATAGCTGCTTTTTAACCAAACTTTTTCTTCATGAATTTTCTATAAGCCTTTCCAAAACGAGGGATGTTGTCAAAAATATCACCCCATAAATCGTAGTAATCCCTTTGCTCAATTATTTTCCCATTATCGTTAAGTGTCAGACGGCTGGCTCCATATAAAACTGAGCTTGGTGTTTTTTTGTAGCTAATGGTCATTTCCCATTCGACAAAAAATGTATTGTCCTCTTTTGTAGCTCTAATTACCTCCATCTTTAAATCCTTTGATCGCGATGATAATCTTTCGGTCATGGCTTTAAATTCTTCAATTCCATTAATTCCTTGAATCGAATCTTTAAAATAAATGGAATCGTCGTAATAGGGGAGAATGTGCGACCAGTCTGGTTTTCCTTCAGTGTTATAGGTTTTTGACCATAATTCTTTGAGTGTTTGTACATTCTCTAATTTATAGTCTGAATTCTCAATTTTACTATTCGTATTCATTTTGTGAAATTAGGTTGAAGTTTGCTTTCGGTATTACTTGTTTCTGTGGAAATACAAAACTTTAATATGTATAAATTCTGTATAGAATAATGATCTCTCTTTAAGCTAATGTCGTGTTAGTTTTCCACAAACTCTGGTTCTTTTGGAAATATCTTATCCCTTATTTCCATTAATTCTTCAGGAGTATCAATATTAGCACTAATTGGAACCAATAAAATAGGATTCAAACCTTTATCAGAATGTTGTACTGAATTTGAAGCTTGGTTTAAAATCTTTTTTGATGCACCAATTACAAATTGCTCTGAAGAATCTTTGATATAACCAGATAATGTCCCATTTGGATTCAATGTTA
This sequence comes from Prolixibacteraceae bacterium, assembly GCA_027859005.1. Taxonomy (GTDB): domain Bacteria; phylum Bacteroidota; class Bacteroidia; order Bacteroidales; family Prolixibacteraceae; genus Roseimarinus. The sequence goes on from JAQIBQ010000591.1 coordinate 11,511, forward strand.
GGTGATTGCTGTATATTTCACGCCGGGTAATGTATATTTCACCCTTAATTACATTGGCAATGTTTATTTCAACCGTAACTCCAGGATTTCCATCCTGATCGGGATCAATTAAATTTGGATCGTTGGGGTCAGTTGATAAGGGTAGCATTGGGTCTCCTGTTATTCCTAAAAGACAGGGTGTTGCAGCACGGTAGACGTGCCAATTTCCTTCTTTAAAGAAAACTTCAACTTCTTGTACTCTTGGTTTAATTGCTTGAACCGATTCATCTTTAAATACAGAGGTGATATTTTTTTGGTTTATTTTTTGGGTTGCGCGAACAAAACTATCTGATTGCATTAATTTTCCATCTTCAATATAATAATCGGTGAACCCATATGAAATAATAAAAGTCCACATGGGGGTTTGTGTTGTAGAATCTTCGTAGGCAACAACATCGTAATGGGCATAGTGACCAACAATTTCATTCATAGCAGTTTCCAAATCTAAATCCACCATTTTTACGGTGTCAGAAGAATTAAAATCATACAATGGAGATTCAGGCCAATCTAAGGTACTCGAACATGAATTTAAAAATAATAGGAGTATCAAAAAAAAGATGCTGTTTATTAATCTATGCTTCAACATGTATTTTAGAATTTAGAATCTAATTTGTAGTTTTTAAATTGTTAATCAAATATTGCCAATGTATTTTATTTAAGCAAATCATTTTTTTACATAAACATTATTGACTTTATTTTAGGCTTTAACTTAAACTTAAGTATTTAACATTGAATTTTTACTATTGTTGAATTTGATTATCGATTTTAAGATAGCTTACCAAAAATCTATGACAGTGAAATATTCAGATAAAATTAGAAATATCATTTCCTACTTTAATTCATCTATCTTTGTTTTTTCAATTAAAAATGAATTATAGATGACCGATAAAATGAAGGATGATTCAATTGTGGAAGTCAAATTACACTCTAGAAATAAGCATCAAGGCAGGTACGATTTTGATCAATTAAAGCAAGCTTGTCCAGAGTTAGTGCCTTATATTATCAAAAACAAATACGATAACGAATCCATTGAATTTTCCAATCCTGAGGCCGTAAAGCAACTGAATTCAGCTTTGTTAAAACAATTTTACGACATCGCAAATTGGGATATACCTGCCAATTATTTGTGTCCGCCAATTCCTGGAAGGGCAGATTATATTCATAACGTAGCCGATTTGTTGACATTATCGAATGATGGGAAATTACCTTTAGGTACAACTATTAAGTGCTTAGATATTGGTGTTGGGGCCAATTGTATTTACCCAATAATTGGTGTAAAAGAATACGGTTGGAGTTTTGTCGGTTCAGAGATAGATACAAAAGCTGCTGACTTTGCAAAAAGTAATGTGGCTTCGAATGAAGGATTAATCGGACGTGTAGAAATTAGAACGCAAAAAGATAGTTCCATCATTTTTCAGGATATCATTCAAGAAGGAGAAACTTTTGATCTTAGCATTTGTAATCCACCGTTTCATGGTTCAAAAGCAGAAGCAAATGCTGGTACTATGAGAAAGCTTTCAAATTTGAAAAAGAAAAAGGTTTCAAAAAAAGTTTTGAATTTTGGAGGCCAATCCAATGAATTGTGGTGTAGAGGCGGCGAGCTTCAATTTGCTAGAAATATTATTTTTCAAAGTAAGGATTATGCTACAAGTTGTTTGTGGTTTAGTACCTTGTTGTCAAAGCAATCGAACCTTGATGCTTGTTACGATTCGTTGAAAAAAGTTGGAGCAGTTCAGATCGAAACATTGCCTATGGCACAAGGAAACAAAATTAGCCGTGTACTTGCCTGGACCTATTTATCCAAAGAAAAACAAAACGAGTGGATGAAAAATAAATAGACGATGTAAAAAGCCACTCCTCAGAAATAAGGAGTGGCTTAAACTTTTATAAATAAATATTACTTACTGTATAACCTTTTTTCTTTAATCATCACTACCTTACCGTATTTCTGCAATCCTTTTAAATCAACACGTTTTTTGTCACCAACAATTGTCATAACTACTGGCGTGTCTTTTATATTGGCCTCGTGGAATTGAATAATATCATCGAAGCTTAGATTTTGATAATCATCTTTGAAGAATTTGGCTGGATCTTCATCAATACCTTTTTGTTTTAATCGAAGCATATACGTGCTTAAACCTCTGAAATCGGGATGATTTGTTAAAGCACTTTGTTCAAGGTATGATTTTATCATTTCAATGCGTTCCATTTTATGCGGCATATTTCTTACCAAATCCATAAATACTTCAGCAGCATCTACAGTCTTATCAGCTTGAGTACCTATATAGCCCAGAAAGTAACCCGGAGTAGTAGGATTATTACGAAGTTGATATGTTGCACCAGCACTGTAGGCCATTGAACGGTACTCTCGTACTTCTTGTAATACTAAACCCGAAAAACCTCCACCGAAATAAAAATTGAAGGCTTCAATAGTTGATGTTTCTTTTACATCCATTGATTTGCCGTTCGCCATAAAATACAATTTGCTTTGGAGGGATTTCTTCTTATTTATGAAGTAAATAATGTTTTCGTTGTATTCGTTCACTTTACGATCAACATTTCCTATACCTACCGAAAGCTTATCGTTGAATACTATATTATTCTGAATGGTTGTTTTTACTTCTTCAATTGTATTCTTTCCAGAATAATGAATTTCAACCGAAAAATTAATGGCTTTTTTGTATTCTTCAATCAAATCTTTTGCTTGAAGTTTTTTGATTTCTTTTAATGATAAACGATTAATATAGTCTGATTTATCGCCATATCTTAACCAATCGAATGCCGCAGTAGCAACAGCATCTGGATCTTCTCGTTCCATTTTTCGATTCGCTTTTTCATTGTCATAAATAACCTTAACGTCTTCTTGTTTTATTTGAGGGTTATTCAGTAAACCGTTAATGAGTTTTAGTACTGGTTCAAGGTCTTCCTCTATACCAGAAACAGAAACCGTTACATAGGAGTCATCAGCACTAAAATTGTAACTGGCTCCCAATTTTGAGAATTCTTGCTTGATCTCACTTTTGTCAAACTCATTGGTAAATGCATAATTCATCATAGGTACGGCATAAGCAAGTATTGGCATTTGTTCTTCACCAACATTGAATTTTATGTCCAATTTGAAAATGTCATTTTGAGGATTGTTAACGGCATAGATTTCAATACCATCTTTTACCTTAGAAACGGCTACTTCTTTATCGAAGTCTAGATAATTCGGAGTATAGTCTAGTGGTTTTATAGCTTCAAGCTTTTTCGCAAATTCTGATTTTTCCGTAGTATTGGAAACGACAGGTTTGTATCCGGGTTTGTCTAACTTTTCACCTTTAGCAGAACCCATAGTTGAGAAAAATGCCAAGTAATTCTCTCCATAATATTTATTGGCAACTTCTATTATGTCATTTTTTGTTATGGCTTTTATACGATTAGGGTATTCTATTATTTCATTTATTTTCGCACCTCTTGCAAAAGCTTCACCAATAAGAATTCCTCGGTCTCTATTAGACTCAATCATTTTCATTTGCTGGCGATAAAGATCTTTTTTAATGGCTTCTACCTGCCAATCTTCAAATTGTCCATCTTTAACCATTTGGAGTTTGTCGAGTACTAATTTTTCGGCTTCTTCTAACGATTGTCCAATAATTTTTGGCAAGGCCAATACTAAAGACAAGCCATAATCATAATAAGGGAAAGTAATGATTTGAGCTTCTAGAATTTCATTATTCAGAGTGAGTTGATCCATTAGTCCTGTTTTGCTTTGATTGGATAAAATACTGTTACAAACTTGCAATGAACATTCATCGGGATGCCCTTCAGGAGCTGTCATGAATCCCAATAAAGCCAATTTAATAGGAGACATTTTAACTTTCACTAATTCTCGACCAACAGGACTTTTTTCATCCCATTTTTTACGTTCAGGAATAGCCCGATACTCCCAACTTCCAAAAGCTTTTTCAATAAGTTGCTTTGTTTGGTCAATTTGAAAATCACCAGTCAAAACTAAGGCCATGTTGTTGGGTACATACCAGGTTTTATAGAAATCGTACATCTTGGTTAATGATGGATTTTTTAAGTCGTCAACACTGCCAAGAATAGTTTGTTGACCATAGGGGTGAGTTTTGAAAAAGTTCTTCTGGAAACTCTCTATTAAATTGACTATGAACATGTCAGAGGCTCTATTCTTCTCTTCATAAACCACTTCGAGTTCAGCTTGAAATGATCGGAAAATGGCATCTTGAAAACGGTGGCTATACAATTCCAAAAAATGTTCTATTTGATTGGGAGGGAAGGTATGGAAGTAAACAGTTCTGTCGGCCGAAGTATTTGCATTTAACCCAGTTCCACCAGCTTTCTTTACCATGTTAGAAAACTCATTAGGAATTGCATATTTATTGGCTTCAACCGATTGCTCATTAATTATTTGTTGAATCACTTTGCGTTCATCTTCATCGTTAGCTTTTCCAAGTTCATCGTATAATTCGAAGATTTTATCGATATGAATTTTTTCTTTTTCCCAATTGGTTGTTCCTAGTTTAGATGTTCCTTTAAATAACATGTGTTCCATGTAATGCGCCATGCCAGTCGCATCTGAAGGATCATCCTTTCCTCCTGCTTTACAAACCATATAGCCAAATACTTCAGGTTTGGTATTATCTTGATTTAGAATAACGGTTAACCCGTTGTCTAGGGTGTACTCTTCTAAGTTTGTTAAGCCTTGGGCTTGACTTAAGGTCAGAACAAAAAGAAATGGAATGCATAAAATGAAGTGGATTGAATTAATTTTTTTCATGTTGTTTTAATTAAGTATAGCAGTTAGTCAGTTGAATTATAATATAATTACATTAAGTTAAATTTTTTGTGAAATTTAAACAGAAAGGATATGCTTGTAAGTGCTGAGTATATAGGTGACTACGCTAGTTCTCGGTAGGGTGTTATAATCAGTTACTTCCAGTGATGAAATTGAAAAAATTTAAACTTACTATTAACTGGACAACAGTGATATGATTAGGTTTAGTTAATTTGTTTTCTTTTGTTTTTAAGAAATCGTAAGTTAATGAAACATAATGTAAAAAGCCACTCTTCCTTGCGGAGAGTGGCTTTTAAATTTGTTCTTGGCTCGAACGATATATATGTTGTGTTAATGTGCCTATTTTACTTCTTCGAAATCAACGTCTGTCACTTCATCGTCAGCACCACCTTGAGCTTCTGCATCGGGTCCAGGTTGTCCACCTTGAGCGCCAGCGTCAGGTCCGGGTTGTCCGCCTTGAGCTTTATACATTTCTTCTGAAGCAGCTTGGAATACGGTATTCAATTCGTTGCTAGCAGCATCAATTGCTTCCAAATCTTGTTTTGCATGAGCTTCTTTCAATTTCTTCAATGCTTCTTCAATAGGAGCTTTTTTATCAGCTGGTAATTTGTCACCAAACTCTTTTAATTGCTTCTCTGTTTGGAAAATCATTGCATCGGCTTGGTTCAACTTGTCGATACGCTCTTTCTCTTTTTGATCAGATTCGGCGTTTGCTTCTGCTTCGTCTTTCATACGTTTGATTTCATCGTCACTTAAGCCCGATGAAGCTTCAATACGAATACTTTGCGATTTTCCAGTTGCTTTATCTTTTGCACTTACGTGAAGAATACCGTTCGCATCAATGTCGAATGTTACTTCAATTTGTGGAACGCCACGAGGTGATGGTGGAATTCCGTCTAAATGGAATCTTCCAATTGTTTTATTTCCTGAAGCCATTGGACGTTCACCCTGTAGAATGTGAATTTCTACTGAAGGCTGATTGTCGGCAGCAGTTGAGAACGTTTCTGTTTTCTTCGATGGAATAGTTGTGTTAGACTCAATTAATTTAGTCATTACACTACCCATTGTTTCAATACCCAATGAAAGTGGAGTAACGTCTAAAAGAAGTACGTCTTTAACTTCACCAGTTAAAACACCACCTTGAATTGCAGCACCAACAGCAACAACCTCGTCAGGGTTAACACCTTTTGAAGGAGCTTTTCCGAAAAATTCTTTTACTTTTTCAACAACTGCTGGGATACGAGTTGATCCACCAACCAAAATTACTTCGTCGATATCGCTATTGCTTAAACCTGCATTTTTCATTGCGCGGCTACAAGGAGCAATAGTTGCTTGAATTAGTTTGTCGGCCAATTGTTCGAATTTAGCGCGGCTTAGAGTTTTAACCAAGTGTTTTGGAATGCCATTAACCGGCATGATGTATGGTAAGTTTATTTCAGTAGATGTACCACTTGATAACTCAACTTTTGCTTTTTCAGCAGCTTCTTTCAAACGTTGTAAAGCCATTGGATCTTGACGTAAATCAATACCTTCATCGCTTTTGAATTCATCGGCTAACCAGTTGATAATTACATCGTCAAAATCGTCACCTCCAAGGTGTGTATCGCCATCGGTTGATTTTACTTCAAAAACTCCATCACCTAATTCAAGAATAGAAATATCGAAAGTACCACCACCTAAATCGAAGACAGCAATTTTTATGTCACGATCCATTTTATCTAAACCATAAGCTAAAGCAGCAGCAGTTGGTTCGTTAATGATACGTTTTACGTCTAAACCAGCAATCTCGCCAGCTTCTTTCGTTGCTTGACGTTGTGAATCGTTAAAGTATGCAGGAACAGTAATAACTGCTTCGGTTACTTCTTGACCCAGGTAATCTTCAGCTGTGTTCTTCAATTTTTGAAGTGTCATTGCTGAGATTTCTTGAGGTGAATACATACGATCGTCGATTTGTATGCGAGGTGTATCGTTGTCGCCTTTTACTACTTTGTATGGTACACGTCCAACTTCTTTTGATAAATTGCTGAAGTTTTCACCCATAAAACGTTTAATTGAATAAACGGTTTTTGTTGGGTTGGTAATGGCTTGACGTTTGGCAGG